>NZ_JBHXJK010000071.1:0-45943 GCF_042723255.1 Amycolatopsis thailandensis | reverse complement strand
TTCTTGAGGCGGGCCGCGGGGACTCAGATGCCGAGAGCCTCGCGGACCGCGTCGGCCGAGGCGCTGACGGTGGCCTTCGGCCCGATCTTGTCCTCGACGGCGTCGAGGGTCTTGAGGCCGTCACCGGTGATCAGGAGCACGATCTCCTCGTCCGGGTTGAGCTTGCCGGTCTCGATGAGCTTCTTCGCCGTCGCGACGGTGACCCCGCCGGCGGTCTCGGTGAAGATGCCTTCGGTACGGGCGAGCAGCCGGATGCCCTCGACGACCTCTTCGTCGGTGACGTCTTCGATCGCGCCACCGGTGCGGTTGACCACGTCGAGGACGTAGGGGCCGTCGGCCGGGTTGCCGATCGCCAGCGACCGGGCGATCGTGTCCGGCTTGACCGGCTGGACGACGTCGTGGCCCGCGCGGAAGGCCGTCGAGACAGGGGAGCAGCCGGTGGCCTGCGCGCCGAACACCTTGTACGGCGTTTCGTCCACGAGGCCGAGCTGCCCGAACTCGCGGAATCCCTTGTCCACCTTGGTGAGCTGGGAACCGGAGGCGATCGGCACCACGATCTGCGAGGGCAGCCGCCAGCCGAGCTGCTCGGCGACCTCGAAGGCCAGCGTCTTGGAGCCTTCGGAGTAGTAGGGCCGGACGTTCACGTTGACGAACGCCCAGCTCTCCTGCTCGGCGGCGAGCTGGGTGGCGAGCCGGTTCACGTCGTCGTAGTTGCCGTCGACCGCGATCAGGTCGCCGTCGTACACGGCGGTGGTGAGGATCTTGGCGCGCTCGAGGGTCTTCGGGATGAGCACGACCGACCGCCAGCCTGCGCGGGCCGCCGCGGCGGCGACCGCGTTGGCCAGGTTGCCGGTCGACGGACAGGCGAGTACGTCGAACCCGAACTCACGGGCGGCGGCCAGGGCGACGGCGACCACGCGGTCCTTGAACGAGTGAGTGGGGTTGCCGGTGTCGTCCTTGACCCAGACCTTCTTGACGCCCAAGGCTTTCGCGAGCCTGTCGGCCTGGATGAGCCGGGTGGCGCCGGGTTCGGTGTTGGGGATTTCTTCGACGTTCGAGGGGACGGGCAGGAGCTTCTTGTAGCGCCAGATGTTCTTCGGCCCGGCTTCGATGTCCTCGCGGCGCACACGGCCGAAGTCGTAGGCGACCTCGAGCGGCGAGAAGTCTTCGGCGGAAACGAATTCGGGGGCGAGCGGCTGCCGGTGTCCCTCTTCCTTCGACACCAGTTCGACGGCCGGTCCGAGATCCGGGGTCTTGGTGGTGGAGGTCGTGCCGAGGGTTGCGGTCATCGCGAGGTTCCTTTCCTCATCTGCCCCGCCGGTGGCGGGCCGGAATTGGCACCGTGTTCGTCAGCTACCCCGCGATCGCGGGATGACAGGCTGACGCCGGTTGCCGGGGCTTCATCGGGCCGTTCCCTCTGCCCCTCTGGATGAGCGGTATTCGATTGTCGGCACGCGAATGATCGCGTCGCCTCGCCAACACCGTACGACATGAGGCTCAGGTGGGGCCACCGTGCCCGGAACACATCACCGGACAAAGCACACGAGAGGACGAGTGGCAGGATCGTCATCGTGACGACGCAAGCTTCCGCCCCATCGCCGCTGGTCCTGGTTCTCGGTGAGGAAGAGCTGCTGATCGAACGCGCGGTCCGCGCCGCTTCGGACGCGGCCAAAGCGGCCGATCCGACGGCGGATCTCACCCGTATCCGGGTGTCGGACCTCACAGTTCCCGCCCTCGCGGAGATGGTCAGCCCCTCGCTGTTCGCCGAGGGCAGGGTGATCGTCCTCGAATCCGCGCACGACATCTCGCAGGAGCTTTCCGACGGGGTGATGGCCTACGTCAAGGCGCCCGCCGACGGCATCGTGCTCGTCGTCGTGCACAGCGGAGGTGGCCGGAGCAAGGCCGCGAAGGCGCTTCCCGCTGCCTTGAAGAAGGCCGGGGCGGAGGTCGTCGAGTGCCCGAAACTGACCAAGGCCGCCGAGCGGGAATCCTTTGTCCGCAACGAGGTCCGCCGGGTCGGCGGGAAGATCGACGGCGCGGCCGTGCTCGCGCTGATCGACGCCGTCGGCTCGGATCTGCGCGAGTTGTCGTCGGCCGCGACCCAGCTCGTCGCGGACGCCGGTGGCACCGTCGACGAGCAGGCGGTCCGGCGCTATCACCGGGGCCGCGCGGACGTGAACGGGTTCGCCGTCGCCGAGAAGGCCGTCGCCGGTGACAGGACGGCGGCGCTGGAGTCGTTGCGCTGGGCGATGCAGCTGGGTGTTCCCCACGTTCTGGTCGCGGACGCCCTCGCCGACGCCGTCCGGACGATCGCGCGGGTGTCGGGTGCCGGTCGCGGGAACCCGAACCAGATGGCAGGCGAGCTGGGGATGCCGCCGTGGAAGGTCCGCAAGGCGCAGGGGCAGGCCCGCGGCTGGGGGCAGGACGGCCTCGCCACCGCGATGCGGGTCGTCGCGAGGCTCAACGCCGAGGTCAAGGGGGTCGCGGCCAATCCGGAGTACGCGCTGGAACGCGCCGTCCTGGAGGTAGTCGACGCCCACGGCACCAGCCGCTAGCACCTACCGGACCACGCCCACTGCTCAAACGCTCACTGGACCGAGCCCGACGATCAACGCGCCCACGAACCGGGACCGGCGGACTCGTCTCGCCGGAAGTGCGCCAGCGCGACGGCGAGACTTCACCGGTCGCGCGCCCTCTTTCGGGCCGAAGGCCCACGTAAACGCGATGAAGGGGCGCCTCTCCGCCCCACGTGAGTGGGAAGCGGATCGACGCCCCTTCGGCGCGTTTACGTCAGCGCGCGATTAGATCGCGCTGCGCGCGATTAAAGAGAGTTCGCGCGCTTCGCGAGCGCGGACTTCTTGTTCGCGGCCTGGTTGGCGTGGAGAACGCCCTTGGTCACGGCCTTGTCCAGCTTCTTGGCCGCGTCCTTCTGCAGCTCCAGGGCCTTGGCCTTGTCGCCGGCGTCGGCGGCCTCGCGGAACTTGCGGATCGCGGTCTTCACCGAGGACCGGATCGCCTGGTTGCGCTGACGCGCCTTTTCGTTGGTGGTGATGCGCTTGATCTGCGACTTGATGTTGGCCACGGGGGCGCTCCTCTTGTATCTCTCGGTGGTTTCACCGCCGCGCTGTGACCGGCCCTGCGCGCTCGTGAAAGCGGCGCGGGTTTCCTCCATGACGGAATGCCACACAACGGTGAAGGGCAAGCTTAACAGCCGCCCCGGGACGGATCGCGGCCGCCTCCGGAGGAGTGGTTGAGGTACGGTGAAGATCGTAGTGCCTAGGGTTCCGCCGCCTGCCCGTTCCGCGAAACACACAATCAGGGCAGGTGGGACAGGTCCGAGCGGCACCATCGGCGGGGCCGGAAGCGCCGCCGTTCATCTGACGGGACAAAAGCCTGGAGGACCGGTGTTTTCCGCATGCGCGGAAAACGTGAAAGGTCCGTCGTGAACGTCACCGCCCTGTCCTTCGTCATCGTCGCCGCCGTCATCCACGCGGGCTGGAACCTGGCCGCCAAGCGGATCCGCCGCGGCGGGGCCCGGTTCGTCTGGGCCTACTACAGCTTCTCCGCGGTCCTGCTCATCCCCGTCATGGCGGTGTCGCTGGTCGTCGAGCCGCAACGTCCACAGTGGACCTGGCTGCTCGCCGCCGCGGTCACCGCGGTGTTCCACGTCACCTATGGGGTCGTCCTCCAGCGGGGGTACGCCGTCGGTGACCTGTCCGTCGTGTATCCCGTCGCCCGCGGGACCGGGCCACTGATCTCGGTGCTCGCGGCCGTCGTGCTGCTCGGCGAGCGGCCGGGGGTACTGGGCCTGGTGGGCGCGTTCCTGGTGGTCGCCGGGGTGCTGGTCATCGGCAGCGGGCGAGGGCAGGCCCATGCCGACGAGGCTGCTCGCATCGCTCGCCGCAAAGGAGTCCTGTACGGCCTGCTGACCGGGCTCACGATCGCCGCCTACACACTGTGGGACGCGCATTCGGTCACCGGTCTCGGTGTCCCGCCGATCATCTACTTCGGAACCGGCGCGATCGTGCAGAGCCTGCTCATGGCGCCGTACGCGCTGAAGGACCGAGAAGAGGTTTCGTGGCTCTGGCGTGAGCACAAGCGCGAAATCCTCATCGTCGGCTTGTTCTCCCCCTTCGCCTACCTGCTGGTCCTCTACGCCCTCCAGATCGCCCCGGTGAGCCTCGTCGCACCCGCGCGGGAGCTGAGCATCGTCCTGGGCGGCGTGGCCGCCTGGCTGGTCCTGGGAGAGTCGAACGCCGCCCGCCGGCTGGTCGGGTCGGCGGTCGTGCTGGCGGGGATCACCGCGATTGCGATGGCCTGAACCCATCCGGTAGGGATGAGCCATGGACGTGCTGAGCAGCAGGGTGCTGATCCACCCGAAGGACCTCGACGTGTCGACGGCGTTCTATCGGGACACCCTGGGCCTCGCGATCGACAAGGAGTTCCCCGGCGGGACGGTGTTCTTCGCCGGGAACGGGTCGATCGAGATCGTCGGCACCGGGAAGACCGGTCCGACTCCCGACGTCGCGTTGTGGCTCCAGGTCCGGGACCTGCCCGCGGCGCTCGAAGAGCTCGCCGCGAAGGGCTTGGACCCGGTCCGTGGCGCACGCCGTGAGCCCTGGGGCCTGGACGAAGCGTGGATCGCCGACCCGGACGGCACCAGGATCGTGCTGGTCGAGGTGCCGCGTGAGCATCCGTTGCGCACCGACCCGCGCTAGGTCCGGGGCTTGATCGCGCGCAGCTGAGCGGCGAGGGAAGCGCCGAAGCCCGGCGGATCCCAGGTCCAGGTCTGAAGGTCGGTGAAACCGGCGGCCGCCGCTTCGTCGGCCAGCTCGTGCCGGGACACCGGCAGCCACTTCTCGTGCGACGACAGCAGCAGCCTGCCGCCGGGTCGCAGCACGCGGAACAGTTCGGCGAACCCGGCCGCCCGGTCCTCCCACAGCTGCACGTTGTTGACGGTCAGGACCACGTCGACGCTCTCGTCCGGCTCGCCCGTGGAGTCCGCGGTGCCTTGTCTCAGCTCCACTTCGTCGCCGCACCGCCGACGGGCGCGGGAAAGCATCTCCGGGGACGGGTCGACGCCGATCGCGCGACCCGCGGTCTCGGCCGCGGCCCGCAGGCCGACACCCGGGCCGGGACCCACGACCAGGACGGTTTCGCCGGACTCGAGCGACGCCAGTTCGACGACGCGAAGTTCGGTGGCAGCGTTGCCGTGCGCCATCGCCAGGCCACCGAACCGGCCGAGCAGTCCCCTGGGATGGCCGAACGTGCGATCGAGCATTTGGGACAGTGAAGTACTCATACTTCGAGGGCACCACAGCTCACCACGGGCCGCATCGGGGATGACCCCCACTCGCACCCGGAGCGGCATGGGAGCATAGAGGTGGCACACCCCGACCTTCGCGAGGAAACCCGTTGACGACGTTCGCCGACACGACCTTCACGCCCCCGGAGCTCATCCGGAACTTCTGCATCATCGCGCACATCGACCACGGCAAGTCGACCCTGGCCGACCGGATGCTGCAGCTCACCGGCGTGGTCGAGGAGCGGGCCATGCGCGCTCAGTACCTCGACCGCATGGACATCGAACGGGAACGCGGGATCACCATCAAGGCGCAGAACGTGCGCCTGCCCTGGAAGGTCGACGGTCAGGACCACGTCCTGCACCTGATCGACACCCCGGGCCACGTGGACTTCACCTATGAGGTCTCCCGGGCGCTGGAGGCCTGCGAAGGGGCGATCCTGCTGGTCGACGCCGCGCAGGGGATCGAGGCGCAGACGCTGGCGAACCTCTACCTCGCACTCGAGAAGAACCTGCACATCATCCCGGTGCTGAACAAGATCGACCTGCCGTCGGCCGACCCGGACAAGTACGCGGCCGAGCTGGCGCACATCATCGGTTGCGAGCCTTCGGACGTGCTTCGCGTGTCGGCGAAGACCGGTGTGGGGGTGACCGAGCTGCTGGACGAGTGCGTGAAGCAGGTCCCGCCGCCGGTCGGCGACGCGGACGCGCCCGCCCGCGCGATGATCTTCGACTCGGTCTACGACACCTACCGGGGCGTCGTGACCTACATCAGGGTCGTCGACGGCAAGATCACGCCGCGCGAGCGGATCAAGATGATGTCCACCGGCGCCACCCACGAACTGCTCGAGGTCGGGATCATCTCGCCGGAGCCCAAGGCCAGCAAGGGGCTCGGGGTCGGTGAGGTGGGTTACCTCATCACCGGGGTGAAGGACGTCCGTCAGTCGAAGGTCGGTGACACCGTCACCTCCGAGCGCAAGGGCGCCGAGGAGCCGCTCGCCGGCTACCGCGAGCCGAAGCCGATGGTGTACTCCGGCCTGTACCCCGTCGACGGTTCGGACTACCCGGAGCTGCGCGAGGCGCTGGACAAGCTCCAGCTCAACGACGCCGCGCTCGCCTACGAGCCGGAAACCTCCGTGGCGCTCGGATTCGGGTTCCGCTGCGGCTTCCTCGGCCTGCTGCACCTGGAGATCACGCGGGACCGGCTCGAACGCGAATTCGGCCTCGACCTGATCTCCACCGCGCCGAACGTCATCTACAACGTCGTGCTCGAGGACAAGAGCGAGATCGTGGTGACGAACCCGTCGGACTGGCCGACCGGGATGAAGATCTCCGAGGTCCACGAGCCGGTCTCCAAGGTGAGCATCCTGGCGCCTTCGGAGTTCGTCGGCACGATCATGGAACTGTGCCAGGCCAAGCGCGGCACGCTGCTGGGGATGGACTACCTCTCCGAGGACCGCGTCGAACTCCGCTACAACATCCCGCTCGCGGAGATCATCTTCGACTTCTTCGACACGCTGAAGTCGCGCACGCGCGGCTACGCGTCCCTCGACTACGAAGAGGGCGGCGACCAGATCGCCGATCTGGTCAAGGTCGACATCCTCTTGCAGGGTGAAACCGTCGACGCGTTCTCGGCGATCGTGCACAAGGACGCCGCCTACGGCTACGGCAACCGGATGGCGACCCGGCTGCGTGAGCTGATCCCGCGCCAGCAGTTCGAGGTGCCGATCCAGGCGGCCGTCGGGTCGCGGATCATCGCCCGCGAGACCATCCGCGCGATCCGCAAGGACGTGCTCGCGAAGTGCTACGGCGGTGACATCTCGCGTAAGCGCAAGCTGCTGGAAAAGCAGAAGGAAGGCAAGAAGCGGATGAAGACCGTCGGCCGGGTCGAGGTGCCGCAGGAGGCCTTCGTCGCCGCACTGTCCACTGAGGACCCCGGTAGCAAGAAGAAGTAGCCGGTACTCACGAAAAGGCCGCCCGGATCCGATCCGGGCGGCCTTTTCCATATCAGCGGTTACCGCTGACGCGGTTCGCCGTGACGAAGACGGCGACGCGGCGTTCGGCGGCCATCACGCGGTCGTACTCGTCCCAGTCGTCGTGGGTCCCGGTCGCGGCGATGAAGACGTCGCGCAGCAGCCGGGGGAGCCCGGCGGGGTCGAAGTCCGGGTCCGGGTCGTCCGGGCCGACGAGGTGGGTGCTTCCCTGGACCGCTGCCCATTCCCAGCCGCGCCGGAAGGTGATCGTGGCGTGGCCCGCCCGGCGGAACAGGTCGAGCTTCTTCACCCCGCCCATCGCGACGAAGGCGACTCCCGGTGTCTTGGTGACCGGGTCTTCGAACACCCCGGCGTTGACCACCGAGGAATGGACGGTGCCGTCCGCGCGAACCGTCGAGACGGTCGCGAGTCCGTTTTCGCGCAGGGAAAGAGTGCGGACGAGTTCGAGGTCAGCGGCCATGGATCCACCGTAGCCCGCCCGGCCGGTGAAGGGGGCCGAGCGGGCGGGCGGATCAGCAGGTGCCGTCGTCGCGCCAGACACCCCATTCGCCGGTGGTGCCGGGCTCCTCGCCGCGCGTCCACCACTTCGCGTACCACTTGTGCCCGTTGTGGGACACGCTCGTGCCACCGGTGTAGGCCGAGGCGCGATCCCACGCCGGGAGTGAGCAGGTGCCCGGGTTGCCGGACCCGGTCTCCCAGGGCACCTGGCTCGACTTGTAGTAGCCGAGGCCCTGTGCCTGCCAGCGCGGGGCCTGGGCGCCGAGGCGCACCCGGAAGGTGTTCCAGTCGTGGGTCGACCACGGCGACCAGCCGAGCTCGGCGTGGGCCGGGAGCCGCGGGAAGGCGAGGTAGTCGATGTTGGCCGGGGTCACCACGGTTTCGGTCCACAGCGGGGATTCGACACCGCGCACGGCGGATTCGGGCACGCCGGAGAGATAGGCGCCCGGGTTCCAGTTGTAGGCGTCCTGGACCTCGATGTAGCCCGCCCACGAGAGCCCGATCGGCGTGCTGGAGTTGTACTTCATGTCCAGGTACGCCTTGTTCGCCGGCGACATGATCACCTTGCTGCCGCGGGCGACGGCGTTCGTGACCTCCGTGCTGGACGTCGTCGTGCCCCAGAACTGCGGGGTCGCCGTGGCGGGCAGGGTGGCCTTGCCGATCTCGTGCCAGCCGACGACCTGCTTGCCCGCGGCGGCCACCATCGGCAGCACCCGGTTCATGAAGGTGCGGTAGTCCGCGTCGCTGGTGGCCTGGGCCTCGTCACCGCCGAGGTGGAAGTACGGTCCGGGGGTCAGCGCGGCGATCTCCCGGATGACGTCGTTGACGAAGGTGTAGGTGTTCTCCTTCGAGATGCAGAGCGAGCTGTAGCCGACCGCGGTGTCGGTGCGCAGCGGGGGAGCGGTGTTGTTGCAGTTCAGCTCGGCGTACGAGGCCTGGGCGGCGTTGGTGTGCCCGGGCATGTCGATCTCCGGGATGACCGTGATGAACCGCGAGGCGGCGTAGTTCACGATCTCCGAGTACTGCGCCTTGGTGTAGTAGCCGCCGGCGCCGCCGCCGACCTGGGTGCTGCCGCCGTAAGTGGCCAGCCGTGGCCAGCTGTCGATCTGGATGCGCCAGCCCTGGTCGTCGGCCAGATGCAGGTGCAGATTGTTGATCTTGTATTGCGCGAGCTGGTCGATGTACCGCTTCACCGTGGCGACGGGGTGGAAGTGCCGGGCGACGTCGAGCATCGCGCCGCGGTAGCCGAAGCGCGGGTAGTCCAGGATGGTGGCGCCCGGGATGGTCCAAGGCCCCTGCTGGACCGTAGGGCTTTCGATCTTGCCGGGCAGCAACTGCCGCAGCGTCTGGACGCCGCCGAAGAGGCCTTGCGCCGTCGTCGCGCGCAGGATGACTGAAGCGGACGTCGAGTTCAGCTGATAGCCCTGGTCGCCGACGCGCGCGTCGGCGCCGGACAGCAGGAGCGAGATGCCGTCGGCGGGCGTGCCCGCGGGGGCGTCGGAGACGGGCAAGGCGAAGCCGGTCGACGTGCGGAAGACCCCGGCGAGATAGTCCCCGACGGCCTTGGCCTGTGCCGAGCTGGCTTGGGTGTAGATCTTGGTGTTCTCGGTCAGGGCGTAGTCGGAGCCGGTCACCGCTTGGACCGACACCGGTACCGGGACGATCGCCTGCAACGGTGGAGTGGCCGCGTCGGCGACAGGGGCGGCTGCGGTGGTGGCGCCGGCGAGCAGCGCCACCCCGACGAAGGCGCGGCCCAGCCGCGCTCTCAAGGTCTTCACCGGGGCCTCCAAAAGGGCGGGGACGTGACCCGCGTCACGACTGGTCAGATCGTCGCACTTCCGGACCTAAAGGTCTAGACCACCAAGAGGGAACCTTGGCGTGACTCGAAGGTCACATTCCGTGTCGCCGGGAGAGGTCTATCGTCGGAAACGTGTTCGAGAACCTGCGTTTCCCGGTGATAGCGGCTCCGATGGCGGGCGGGCCGACCACTCCCGAGCTGGTGGCCGCGGTGACAGCGGCAGGCGGGTTCGGCTTCCTGGCGGGCGGCTATCTGAGCGCCGATGCCCTCCAGGACCGGATCGCGAAGACGGCCGAACTCACCGGCGAGCCCTTCGGTGTGAACCTCTTCGTCCCGGGTGGCGCGGGAAAGGCGGACCTCGGCGGTCACATCGAGCGCTGGCGCGCGGAGGCCGAGCGCTACGGCGTCGAGCCCGGCGAGCCGGACTGGGATGACGACGGCTATGCCGCGAAGCTCGAGGTCGTGCTGGAGCGGAAGGTCCCGGTCGTTTCCTTCACCTTCGGCACGCCCTCACCCGAGGACGTAGAACGCCTGCAAGCCAACGGAAGCAAGGTGGCCGTCACCGTCACCAGCCCGGCGGAGGCCGATCAGGCCGTGGCGGTCGGCGCGGACGCTCTCGTAGTGCAGGGATTCGAGGCCGGGGCGCATCGGGGGCTCTTCGCCGACGAGGCCGGAGCCGACGGCGGGGGAGCGCAGTACGGCGCGCTCAGCCTGCTTCGCCTGGTTTCGGCGCGGACGGATTTGCCGCTGGTCGCCACCGGTGGGCTCGTGCACGGCGCCGACATCGCGGCGGTGCTGGCGGCGGGAGCCGTCGCGGCCCAGCTGGGGACAGCGTTCCTGCGGGCGGACGAGGCCGGGACGCAGCCCGCGCACCGGCAGGCGCTCGCGGACGGTGGGAGGCCGACGGCGTTCACCAGGGCGTTCAGCGGACGTCCCGCGCGCTCGCTGGTCAACCGCGCGGTCGCGGACTTCTCGGCCACCGCACCGTCGGCGTATCCGCAGGTCAACAACCTGACCAAACCGATCCGCGCGGCGGCGGGGAAGGCGGGCGACCCTGAAGTCATGTCCCTCTACGCGGGACAGACCTACGAACTCGCGGGCTCCGGCCCGGCGGCGTCGATCGTCGAACGCCTCCAGGCCGAAGCCCGCGAAGCCGCTACGCGGTTGAGTCGTCTCCGCTGACCTGCTTCGGGTCGCCGTTGTTCGCGTTCAACGCGGAGTGACGGCGGCTGTAGGCGAAGTAGATGATCAGGCCGATGGCGAACCAGGCCGCGAACCGCAGCCAGGTCTCCGGGTTCAGGAACGTGATCAGCCAGATCGAGAAGACGATCCCGATGATCGGCACGATCGGCATCCCCGGCGTCTTGAACGACCGGGGCAGGTCCGGCTGCTTGTAGCGCAGCACGATCACCGCGACGCAGACGACGACGAACGCGAGCAGGATGCCGATGTTCGTCAGTTCGGCGGCCTCACCGATGGGCAGCAGCCCGGCGATGATCGCCGACGCGCCACCGAGCACCCAGGTCATCCGGTTCGGCACCTTGCGCACCGGGTGGGTCTTGCCGAACCACTTGGGCAGCAGGCCGTCGCGGCTCATCGAGTAGCCGACCCGGCTCGCGCCCATGAGGAAGGTGAACAGCACCGTGGTGATGCCGATGATCGCGCCGACCGCGATGATCAGGCCGAGCCACTTCATGCCGAGACCCGCGAAGGCGCTGGAGAAGGCGGCTTCGCTGTCGATGTCCTTGTAGTTGACCATCCCGGTCAGGACCAGGCAGGCCAGCACGTAGAGCACCATCGAGATGGCGAGCGAGTAGATGATCGCCTTCGGCATGTGCTTCTGGGAGTCGGTCGATTCCTCGGCCGCGGTCGACATGGCGTCGTAACCGAAAACGGCGAAGAACACCGTCGCGGCTCCGGTGAACGCGCCGCTGAGACCGAACGGGAAGAAGTTCGAGTAGTTGTCGGTGTTGATGTGGAAGACGCCGACGACGATCACCAGCAGGACCAGGCCGACCTTGAGGTAGACCAGCAGCGTCTCGAAGCGGGCCGCGTTCTTCATGCCTTGGTTGAGGATGAAGGCGATCAGCAGGCAGAGCAGGACGGCGAACAGGTTGATCTTGTAGGACCCCGGTTCGACACCGGCCTTCTCCGTGCCCGGAGCGCCCAGCATCCAGGTCGGGAGGTCGATGTTCAGGTAGCCCAGCAGCTCGTTGAAGTAGCCGGAGATGCCGATCGCGACCACCGCCACGATCGCCGTGTACTCCAGCAGCAGGTCCCAGCCGATGAACCAGCCGACGATCTCGCCCAGCACGGTGTAGCCGTAGGTGTAGGCCGATCCGGCGCGGGGGATCAATCCGGCGAACTCGGCGTAGGAGAACGCGGCGGCCGCGCTGGCGATACCCGCGATGAGGAACGAGATCAGCACGGCGGGGCCCGCCGTCGTGTTCGCGACCGCGCCGGCCAGGGAGAAGATCCCCGCGCCGATGATGCCGCCGACGCCGATCGCGGTCAGCTGGCGCAGGCCCAGCGTGCGTTGAAGCCCGCCGCCTCCACTGAGTTCTTCGATCTGCTCGATCGGTTTGCGGCGGAATACCCCGGATCCCGAGCCCAGGCTGCGCGGTGCGGACATCGTCGTCTCCCAACAGGTTGTGCTTTTCCGACTGGGTCACAGTCCGAAGGGCACGGTAGCGGGAGTCGGGACTTCGCACCTATCCGGCGACGGTGTCCTCGCTCACTTCGGCGGCCACGCGAGCGGCGATCTTCGCCGGCCTGGACGCGTCGGCGGAGAAGTAGGTCAGCAGTTCCGAGATCTCGACGGGGTCGTCCAGCTGCGGGCAGTGACCCCAGTCTTCGCGCACCATCAGCCTGCTGTGCGGGACCAGCGCGTGCAGCTGCCGCCCGGAGGCGGCGCTGACCAGCTTGTCCTTGCCGCAGACGACCACCAGAAGCGGGATGCGGACCTCTTCGAGCCGGTACGCGTTCGCCAGCTCCTCGACGAGTTGCCTCGCCTGTTCGAGCCGGGTGGTGGTGGAGCGGTAGTCCGGGAACAGTGCCGTGAACCGGCGCACCTGTTCGGCGTCCGCGGCGGTGGCGTCGGCGTAGAGCAGCCGGGGGACGACCTGCTCGGCGACGGCGCGCACGAGGAAGCCGGGGATCGGCAGCGGCAGGGCGGAGTACATCCGCAGCGGCAGCGGATAGCGGGCCACGGTGCGGATGAGCCAGCTGTCCACGAAACCGGGTGCGGCGATCGACACCACGCCCGAGACCGGCAGCCGGTGATTCTCGGCGGCACGCAGGCTCATCGTGCCGCCGAGCGAGTTGCCGGCGAGCACCACCGTGCCGAGTACGGCCTGCTCCTTGATCACCGCCGCGGTGAAGGCGTCCAGTTGCGGGAGCATCGGGCCCGGCCGGAGTGGCTGAGCGTCACCGAAGCCGGGCAGATCGACCGCGACCGCCGGGACACCGGCGGCCGCGAGCAGCTCCAGAACCGGGCGCCAGGTGTCGGCGCTGTCGCAGTAGCCGTGCAGCAGCACCAGCCTCGGCGCCGTCGGCTTGGCCTGCCCGCGGGTGGCGGCCCGCTTGCCGAGCACCCGCCGAGGCGTGCGGTCGACGGGAGCGGGCGGCTGCGGG
The DNA here is from genome assembly GCF_042723255.1 of Amycolatopsis thailandensis. NCBI lineage: Bacteria > Bacillati > Actinomycetota > Actinomycetes > Pseudonocardiales > Pseudonocardiaceae > Amycolatopsis > Amycolatopsis thailandensis. Next base: position 32,718 of record NZ_JBHXJK010000071.1, on the reverse strand, counting down.
CCGACCTCGAGCACTCTGGTGCGCACTCCGGCATAGCGCCGGAAAGAGACGCGGATCGGGTCGGCGTCGGTGGTGGTCCGGCCCCCCGGGTCCGCCGGTTCGGGCCGCTGCGATGCGGTCATGGTTTCAGGTTAACCGCGAGAGGTCGGATTTTGGTCGAACTTTGGTCGTGAGAATCTTGCTGAGTCATAACGTTCTTGACACTTGACAAGACTGCGAAATGACTGTTTGACCTGCGCGGAACGCGCGGACGTGCGCAAATGTGCGCGCTTGATCATGGCGGCGGCAAGATCCGCACCCATCCGATCAATGTGCGAAGACGACCTTTCCTGAAGTTTCCCCGTCCAGCATGTTCTTAAACCCGGTTTCGGCTTCCGGGAACGGCAATTCGGCGCCGATCTGCGGACGGACCCCGGTGAGCTCCAGATAAGCGAGGAGATCGGTCAGTTCGTCCCTGGTCCCCATCGTCGAACCCGCGATACGCAGTTGCAGAAAGAACACGCGCTGCAACTCCGCGTGAGCGTCCGGACCGCTGGTCGAGCCCGAAACGACGATGATCCCGCCCGGTTTGAGCGACTTCACCGAGTGGGACCAGGTCGCCTTCCCGACGGTTTCGAAGACCGCGTCGACCCGCTCCGGCAGTCGCGCGCCGGACTCAAAGGTCTGATGTGCGCCCAGATTCTCTGCCAGCGCACGCTTTTCTTCGCTACGCCCAGTCACCCAAACCCGGAATCCGGCCGCACGCCCGAGCTGCACGAGGGCGGTCGAGACGCCGCCGGAGGCACCTTGGACGAGCATCGTCTGTCCCGGCCGCAGTCCGGACTTCACGAACAGCATCCGGTACGCGGTCAGCCAGGCCGTGCCCATGGTCGCGGCTTCGGCGAAGCTCAGGCTCGCCGGCTTCGGCACGACATTGCGCGCCGGGACCACGACCTGCTCGGCGAAGGTGCCCTGGTGCTTCTCGGTGAGGAGGGTGCGTTTCGGGTCGAGCGTGTCGTCGCCCTGCCAGCCCGGGGCGTTGATCACCGAGTGGACGACGACCTCGGTGCCGTCGTCGAGGGTGCCCGCGCCGTCACAGCCCAGGATCATCGGGAACTGCTCGGGTTTGATCCCGACACCGCGCAGGGTCCACAGGTCGTGCATGTTGAGGCTGGCGGCCTTGACGTTGACCCGCACCCAGCCTTCGGGCACCTCGGGCTCGGGTCGCTCGCCGATCACGAGCGAGTCCAGCGGCTTTTCGGCGTTGGGTTCGGAAGCGTAAACGGCGAACATGTCAGCAACCTACATGGCCTGATCGGCGGTGGCAGTGGGTGCGAGCGTAGGCTTACAGGGTGTTCAACGGGCTCGCAGACTGGTGGGACGGCGTCGAGCTGTGGCTCGCGCAGGCCCCGTTTCCCGTGCAGTTCGTGCTGGTCATGGTGGTCGTGGTGCCGCTGTGCCTGGTCGCGGCCTGGCTGCTCGACACGCTCTTCGGGAAGGTCGCCCGGGCCTTCGGCTCGGCCCGCGATGCGAACGACCCCGACCGGTCCTCCTAAGCTGGCGAACCATGTTCAACCGTAGGCGGATCACCGCCGCCCTGATCGGCCTGATCGTGCTGGTGCTCGCAGGCTGGTTCGTCAAGGACGGCATCAGCGGTGACGACACGAAGAGCTCTTCGGCTCCGGCGAGTTCGTCGGCTCAGGCCAAGCCGTCGGGTGCGGCGGCCAAGGGCAAGGTCGCGGGCGAGGAGTCCGGTCTCCCGGTCAAGCCGCTCACGGGATTGCCGTCGCAGGCGTCCGACACCTGGAAACTCATCGAAGCGGGCGGGCCGTACCCGTATCCGCGCAATGACGACGTCACCTTCCAGAACCGGGAGAAGGTCCTGCCCGCCAAGAATTCCGGCTACTACCGGGAGTACACGGTCAAGACGCCGGGCAGCCCCGATCGCGGGGCCAGGCGGCTGGTGACCGGCACCGGCAAGGAGCTGTACTACACCGAGGACCACTACAAGTCCTTCGTCGTAGTGGACCCCAGCCGATGAGCGCGGGCAAGGACGCGGCGGACAAGGCGTTCGCCCGCGGCGCGCATCCACACCTGATCGACGGCGCGCGGACGGTCGACAAGGCCTCGGCGCTCGACGCGATCGCGGAGGCGCTGTCCTTCCCTGACTACTTCGGGAAGAACCTCGACGCGCTCTACGACTGCCTCACCGACCTGTCCTGGCTCCCGCCGGGGGAGCACGTGCTGATCTGGGCCGGTTCCTCGGCGCTCAAGGAGCAGGACCCGAAGGCGTACCTGGCTGTCCGAAGCGTGCTTTCGGACGCGCAGCGGGCGCTGGGTCCGTCCGGGGACCGGACGGACTCCCGGCGCCTCACCCTCGTCCTGCCTGACTAGCTTTCGGGAACCCAGCTCGGCTTGCGCTTCTGCGCGAAAGCCGTGATGCCCTCCTGACCCTCTTCGCTCGCGAAGAACCCGGCGGACAGCTTGTTCATGGCCTCGAAGCCTTCGCCGGGTGTCGCCGGGCGGGGCTTGCTGAGCAGGTCCTTCGTCGCCGCGAGCGCTTTCGGTCCGCCGAGGGCGAGCGCCTTCACATAGCGGGCGACTTCGCTGTCGAGCTCATCCGCGGAGACGGACGAGTTCAGCAGGCCGATCTCGACGGCGCGCTTCGCGTCGAAGGTGTCGCCGGTCAGGAACAGTTCGTGCGCGGCGCGGGCGTTGAGCCGCGGCAGCACGGTGAGCGAGATGACGGCGGGCACGACGCCGATCCGCACCTCGGAGAAGGCGAAGGTCGCTTCGTGCACGGCGACGGCGATGTCGGTCGCGGCCACCATGCCGATGCCGCCCGCCCGCGCGGGTCCCGCCAGCTTCGCCACGACAGGCTTGGGGCTGGTCCACAGCTGTTCGAGGATCTTCGGGAACTCGTTGACGCCCTGGTCGCCCGCACCGGCGCCCCGGGCCTCTTTGAGGTCCATGCCCGCGCAGAACACCGGCCCGGTGTGGGTGAGCACGATGACCCGGACCGCGTCGTCGGCCTGCGCCTTGTCCAGCGACTCGCTCAGTTCACGCCGCAGCTGGGCGGAGAGCGCGTTGCGGTTGTGCGGGGAGTCCAAGGTGATCGTGGCGGTGCCGCCCACCACGTCGTAGTGCACCAGTTCGTCAGCCATGCCCCACCTTCGCACGGGCGAAGTCGGGCCGGGCAGTGGCCTGCGCCACCATGGCGGTGGTGGCGCAGGCGCCGCTCAGCCGATCGTCGTCGTGGTGAAGGTCGGGCTCGGGTTGGGGAAACAGGCTGTCGGCGCTGAGACGTCGAAGCCCGCGCTGACCACGGCGGTGAACGTCAGGCCCGGGTCGGCGTAGCCGGCGCCGCCCAGTTTCGTCTCGATGGTGCCGGACGCGCCCGCGGTGAGATGCGCGGTCACGGTCGGCAGTTCGAACGTCGAGCCGCCCGCGATCGGGCCGGGGAAGCTCAGCGTCGCGACGTTGCCGGAGACGGTGATCTTCGGCGGGGTCGAGCCGATGCCCGAGCCGCCCGCGAGGTCGGCGCCGACCCAGGTCGAGTTGGCCGGGATCGGGATCTTCAGGGCGAAGTCCTTGATGTTCTTGACCTTGTAGCCGCTCACCTCGGCCGGGACGGTGTTGGCCGCCGGGTCGATGACGACGTCGAGCGCGGCGCCGGGCGCGACCGTGGCCGGCGCGGTGACGTCGGCGTCCTGGTTCAGCTTGAGGTACTTGTTGCCGACGAGCGGCGGCTTCGCCTCGCAGTCGAAGACGACGGTCGTCGCCGCCGAAGCCGGGACAGCTATACCGACTAGCGGGACGAGTACGGCCGAGGCGCAGACGAGGGCACGGATGGCAGCCTTCATGTTCCACCTACCAGGGGGGTTCGATGGGGAGAAAGGATGCTGCGCAGCGTTTAGAGAGTTACCGGCAAGTTAAGTAACTCGTCAAGAAATCTCCGTTCCCATACGCGGGGAGTCACGGAACTGGGAACGAGACCCTCCGAAGATCGGCATCAAGTGTCCGAACGGGACGGGTCATGCTACTGAGCCGATGAATGATCAGGCGGCGAGCCGGGCGGCGGCGACGTCGTAGCGTTCCAGGACGAGCCCGGCGATCCGCGGATCCGGTCCCAGCGGTCCGGCGACGATCACCGACGGGTCGGCTTCGCGGGCCAGGCGCGCGATCCGGTCCGGCAGCAGCCCCGGCGCGAGGAACCATCCCGCGACCGCGAGCCGTTGGGCGCCGTTGAGCCGCAGCCGCGCGATGGCGGCGGGCACGTCCGGCTGCGCGGCGCCGGCGAACGCCGGTGTCGCGAGCAGTCCGCGACGCAGGTGCCAGCGGGTGGTGATCCCGGCGACGGCGTCGTTCGCCGCGACGTTCGACGAGCCGACGCCCGCCAGCAGGACACCCAAGCCGGGATCGTCCAGGTCCGCGCCCGCCTCGGTGAGCCGGTCCAAGGCGACCGTCTCGATGAGCGGGTCGATGCCCAGCACCGCGGAAACCCGCACGTCGAGGCCCGGGCGGTCCGCGGTCACCTCGGCGACGAGCGCGGGAAGGTCGACCCGGGCGTGATAGGCCACGCCGAGGAGCAGCGGCACCACGACGACCTCGCGGTGCCCTTCGGCGTGGAGACCGCGCAGGACATCGGTCAGCGACGGCTCCGAGAGGTCCAAAAAGGACTCGCGGATGTCGAGACCCGGCGCGAGCCCGCGGGAGACGTCGAGCAGGGCGCGGATGGTCGCCGCGGACCGCGGATCGCGGCTGCCGTGGGCGACGGCTACCAGTGGCGGTGGGGTCATGCGAACCTTTCGCCGACGAGTCCGGCGGCGAGGGTGTCGCCATCCTTCGGGTCGATGACCAGGAACGCGCCCGTCCGCGGGCTGACGCCGTAGTCGTCCACGCCGATCTCTTCGGCCAGCCTCAACGTCACCCTGCCGATGTCGTTGAGCTCCAAGGTAGCCGGATCGTCCACACTGGACAACGTCTGCTCGTCGAACCGGGCGTGGAGCTCGCCGACCAGGGCCTGCACCGTCCGCGTGCCGTGCTTCACCAGTACCCGCGCGCCCGGTTTGAGTGCCTTGGCCGAGAGCCAGCACAGGGTCGCGGTGATCTCGTCGGTCACCGTCGGCTGCCGGTCGGCGGCGGCGATCAGGTCGCCCCGCGAGATGTCGAGGTCGTCCGCGAGCAGCAGGGTCACCGAGGTGCCCGCGCCGGCTTCGGCGAGCGGCCCGTCGGCGGTGTCGATGCCTTCGACCCGGCTGCGGATCCCCTGCGGGAGCACGACGATCTCGTCGCCCGGCCGGACGGTGCCCGCCGCGATCTGTCCCGCGTACCCGCGGTAGTCGGGGTGGTCGGCCGTGCGCGGCCGGATCACGTACTGCACCGGGAACCGGAACGCCGAATCGTGCGGATCCGGCGCCACGGGCACGGTCTCCAGATGCTCCAGCAGGGTCGGGCCGGAGTACCACGGGGTCTTGTCCGACTTCTCCGCCACGTTGTCGCCCACCAGCGCCGAAACCGGCACCGCGAGCACGGAACCCCGCTCGTAGCCCAGGGACGCGGCGTGCTCGGCGAACTCCTCGGCGATCACGGTGAACGTCGCCTCGTCATAGCCGACGAGGTCGATCTTGTTCACCGCCAGCACCAGATTCGGGACGCCCAGCAGGGCGAGTACGGCGGCGTGACGGCGGGTCTGCTCGATGACGCCCTTGCGCGCGTCGACCAGCAGCACGGCCAGCTGCGCGGTGGACGCCCCGGTCACCGTGTTCCGCGTGTACTGCACGTGGCCGGGGGTGTCCGCGAGCACGAAGCTGCGCTTCGGCGTCGCGAAATACCGGTACGCCACGTCGATCGTGATGCCCTGCTCGCGTTCCGAGCGCAAGCCGTCCACCAGCAGCGAAAGGTCCGGAGTGGACAGTCCTTTGTCGACACTGGCGCGGGTGACCGCGTCCAGCTGGTCGGCGAGGACGGATTTGGTGTCGTACAGGAGCCGCCCGACCAGGGTCGACTTCCCGTCGTCCACACTGCCCGCGGTCGCGAGCCTGAGGAGGCTGGACATCAGAAGTACCCTTCCCGCTTGCGGTCTTCCATCGCCGCCTCCGACATCCGGTCGTCGGCGCGGGTGGCGCCGCGTTCGGTGAGCCGGGAGGCCGAGACCTCGGCGATGACCTCGTCCACCGTGGCGGCGGTCGATTCGATGGCGCCGGTGCACGAACCGTCGCCGACGGTCCGGTAGCGCACCGTGAGTTCCCGGACGAGCTCGCCCGGCCGCGGCCCGCCCCAGGGGCCTTCGGTCAGCCACATGCCGTCGCGCTGGTAGACCTCGCGACGGTGCGCGTAGTAGATCGACGGCAGTTCGACCTTCTCCCGCGCGATGTAGTTCCAGACGTCGGCCTCGGTCCAGTTGGACAGCGGGAAGACGCGGACCTGCTCGCCGGGGCGGTGACGGCCGTTGTAGAGGTTCCACAGTTCGGGGCGCTGGCGACGCGGTTCCCACTGGCCGAAAGCGTTGCGGAGACTGAAGATCCGCTCCTTGGCGCGGGCGCGTTCCTCGTCGCGGCGCCCGCCGCCGAAGACCGCGTCGAACTTGTTCTCGGCGATCGTGTCGAGCAGCGGAGTGGTCTGCAACGGGTTGCGCATCCCGTCGGCGCGCTCTTCGAGCCTGCCGTCGTCGATCCAGTCCTGCACCTTCGCCACGAGCAGCCGCAGCCCGTGCTGCTCGACCACCCGGTCGCGGAAGTCGATGACCTCGTCGAGGTTGTGCCCGGTGTCCACGTGCAGCAACGGGAACGGCACCGGCGCGGGCCAGAACGCCTTGATCGCCAGGTGCAGCAGGAGCGTCGAGTCCTTGCCGCCGGAGAAGAGGATCACCGGCCGGTCGAACTCACCCGCCACCTCGCGGAAGATGTGGATGGCCTCGGATTCCAGCGCCGCCAAGTTGTCCTGAGCGGCATCCGCGGCCGGTTCGAGCGTGGTCATTTCGTCCCTTCTCACCCGTGCAGGCCGCATTCGGTCTTGCCCTGACCCGCCCAGCGGCCGCTGCGCGGGTCTTGACCCGGAGCGACCTTCGCGGTGCACGGCGCGCAGCCGATCGACAGATAACCGATGGACACCAACGGGTTCTCGAGGATCCCGTGTTCGCTGATGTAGCCGTTGAACTCGTCGTCGGACCAGGGCGCGATCGGGTTGATCTTCACCAGCCCGTTGCGGTCGTCCCAGGTGACGATCGGGGTGTTCGCGCGGGTCGGCGCGTCGACGCGGCGGACGCCGGTCACCCACGCCGAGTACTTCGCGAGCGTGTTCCGCAGCGGTACGACCTTGCGGAGGTGGCAGCACTGGTTCGGGTCGCGCTCGTGCAGTTTCGGGCCGTACTCCGCGTCCTGTTCGGCGACGCTCTGCGCGGCCTCGGCGTTGACGATCCGCACGCCGGGGTAGACGGCCTGCACCGCGTCACGGGTGCCGATGGTCTCCGGGAAGTGGTAGCCGGTCTGCAGGAACAGCACGTCCACGTCGGATTTGACCTTGGTGGCCAGATCGATGAGGACGGCGTCCTGCATGTTCGAAGCGACGATGAAGTCGTCGCCGAACGTGTCCGCGGTCCAGCGCAGGGCCTCGGTCGCGGTCGCCTCCGCGAGCTCCTTCGAGGCTCGTTCGGCGAGGGTCTTGTAGTCGGCAGTGGCGGTCATCCTTGCGACACCTCCGGAAAGGACAGTCCGAGGAACTTCACGGTGAAGACCCGGCGGCAGCCCGAGCACAGCCAGGAGCCGCCCTCTTCGGGACGCAGGTCTTCATCGCCGCAGAAAGGGCAGTAGTACGGCGTCGCCCGCTCGGTCATTGCAAGAGGCCTTCGTCGGCCCGCAGGACCCACTGGGGGAATCGCTCGCCGGGTTCGCGGCCGGAGACGTACGCCCGCACGACCCGTTCGACGTACGCGGTCAGCTCCGACGCGGTCACCTTGTGCCCGCGCAGTTTCCGGCCGAAGCCGGCGTCGAGGCCGAGGCCGCCGCCGAGGTGCACCTGGAAGCCTTCGACCTGGTTGCCGTCGTCGTCGGTGACGATCTGGCCCTTGAGCCCGATGTCGGCGGTCTGGACCCGGGCGCAGGAGTTCGGGCAGCCGTTGAGGTGCACGGTCACCGGGTTCTCGATCTCGGCCTGGATGTCGGCCAGGCGCTTCTCCAGGTCGGTGACCAGTTCGATCGCGCGGGCCTTCGTCTCGACGATCGCGAGCTTGCAGAACTCCAGGCCGGTGCAGGCCATGATTCCGCGCCGCCACGGCGACGGCTCGGTCTGCAGGCCGAGGTCGGCCAGTTCGGTCTTCAGCCCGCCCACTTCGGCCTCGGGGACGTCGAGGACCACGAGTTTCTGGTGCGGAGTCAGGCGGACCCGGTTCGATCCGGCCCGCTCGGCCGCCTTGGCGACCGCCAGCAGGGTGGCCCCGGAGACGCGGCCGGCGACCGGCGCGGCGCCGACGTAGAACTTGCCGTCGATCTGCGGGTGCACGCCGACGTGGTCGATCTGGGTCGCGGGCACCTCGGGCGCGGGGCCGTCGGCCAGCTTGCGCTTGAGGTACTCGTCCTCCAGTACCTGGCGGAACTTCGCGACACCCCAGTCCTTCACCAGGAACTTGATCCGGGCGCGGGCGCGGAGCCGCCGGTAGCCGTAGTCGCGGAAGACGCTGATCACGCCTTCCCAGACGTCGGGGACCTCGTCGAGCGAGACCCAGGCGCCGAGCCGCTGGCCGATCATCGGGTTGGTGGACAGCCCGCCGCCGACCCAGACGTCGAACCCAGGGCCGTGTTCGGGGTGGTTCACGCCGACGAAGGCGACGTCGTTGATCTCGTGCACGACGTCCTGCTGCCCGGAGACCGCGGTCTTGAACTTGCGCGGCAGGTTCGAGTAGCGCGGATCGCCGATGTAGCGGCGTTTGATCTCGTCGATCGCGGGCGTGCCGTCGATGATCTCGTCGGCGGCGATGCCGGCCACCGGGGAGCCGAGGATGACGCGCGGGCTGTCGCCGCAGGCCTCCATCGTGGTCATCCCGGCCTTCTCCAGCTTCGCCCAGATCGTCGGGACGTCCTCGATCCGGATCCAGTGGTACTGGATGTTCTGCCGGTCGGTGATGTCGGCGGTGTCGCGCGCGTGGGTCTGCGAGATCTCGGCGAGCACGGCGAGCTGCTCGGTGGTCAGCGCGCCGCCGTCGAGCCGGACCCGCAGCATGAAGTAGCGGTCGTCGAGCTCCTCGGGCTCCAGCGTCGCGGTGCGGCCGCCGTCGATCCCGGGCTTGCGCTGGGTGTAGAGGCCGAACCAGCGGAACCGGCCGCGGAGGTCGCCGGGGTCGATCGAGTCGAACCCGCCGCGGGCGTAGATGTTCTCGATCCGCGCACGGACGTTGAGCGGGTTGTCATCCTTCTTGGACCGCTCGTTGGGGTTGAGCGGTTCGCGGTAGCCCAGTGCCCACTGTCCCTCGCCCCGTTTCTGTTTGACCCGGGGCGTGCGGGCAGGGGTCTCGCGCGTGGGCGACGACATGGGAGTCCTCCGGCTGATCGTGGTGGTGGCGGGGAGTCAGCGGTTCGTCGCACAGAGCGCGCTCGCCACACGACGGAGATCCACGTGGCGGCGTGCCACGAGGCTGATTCCGGCGCGGGTCATTCATTCAGCGTGCCACGCGCCCACTATGTGGTCTAGGCCGGTCCGAATGCTGGGAACAAGGTCCGAAGTCGACTGTTTTCGCAGGTCATGGACCTGTTTTGCGGGTCAAGCCCGGACTCGTCACGGCCACTGTGACGCAGAACGCGCACGGCTCAAGAAGGCAGGACGCGGTCCACGAGGATGCGGATGACGTCTTCGTCGGTGACGTCCGCGAGCACCTCCGGCAGGGTGAGCCGTTCGACGGTGAGCCCGGTCAGCGCGAGGTACATCAGCAGCACCTCGGCGCGCCCGCCCGGCATTCCCGCCGCGACGTGCCAGTCGACGCTCATGTCGATGCCCTCGCGGACGGTCTTCGTCAGCTCCGCCGAAAGATCCGGGCGCCGGGTGGCTTCGAGCCGGAGTTCGAGCAGGGCGAGATAAGGCTCGCGATGGCCGGTCAGCCGTCCCATGAGCTCGCCCAGCAGGACGCCGACCCGGTCGTGGGACGGCGACTCCGCCTGCGGGTTCTCCATCACCTCGGCCGGTGCCGACAGCCGCTCCTGCACGCGGACGCCGACTTCGCCGAGCAACTGGTCCCGGTTGCGGAAGTAGTTGGACGTCGTTCCCGGCGGGACGTCCGCCTCGACGTCCACGGCGCGGTAGGTCAGCCCGCGGGCGCCCTCGCGGGCGAGGACGGTGATGGCGGCGTCGGTGAGCGCGGTCCGGCGCTCCGGGTTCTGTCGCATCGGAACATTCTCCTTGCCTCATCCAAACCACTATGCTTATAGTACTACACGTCAAGTGGTTCGAACTGGGAGGAAACACCAGATGCAACTCAACGGTTTCGGTGCCTGCGTGGTCGTCGACGACATCGCCGAGACCACCGCCTGGTGGAAACGGCACCTGCAGCTGACGGTGACGATCGAGCTGGACTGGTTCTCCAGCCTCAACGTCGGCGCGGAGGGCTATGAGATGAGCTTCGTGAAGCGCGGTCACAAGGCCACGCCGGAGCCCTGGCGGGCGCAGGAGCCCGCCGGGTCGATGGTCGGGCTGATGGTCGCCGACGCGGTGGGCGAGTACGAGCGCCTGCGCGGAGAGGGGGTCAAGTTCGTGACGGAACTCGTGGACGAGGACTTCGGGCAGCGGCACTTCTACATCGAGGACCCGAACGGCTTCCTGATCGACATCATCGAGCCGATCCCGCCGTCCGCGGAGTGGTTGGCCGCTAACGGGTTGGCCTAGTACCGCTTCGGGTGAGTGAGCCCGCGCCCGGCCCTCGTCGCCGCTAGCTTCGGTCTCCGATCCACAGAGGACGGAGGAGTTGCGCATGCGCCGATGGGTGGTCGCCGCGATGGTGCTGGCGTCCCTGCTGATCCCGGGTACGGCTTCCGGGGCTCAGCAGGGATGCAGACTGGTTTCGCCCGAAGAGGGGGCGGTGCTGCCCAAGGGTGGCTCGCACCGGTTCGAGGCGGTCGGCTGCTCGCCGAACGTGCGGGGGCATCTGTCCCAGATGGTGCTGGTCGAGGTGGCCATGAGCCGTGACGCCGCCACGGACGACAACGGCGACTGGTCGCTCGACTACGTGGTCAACGACTACTCGATGAGCCTGGAGACCCTCGTCTGGGTGCGGTTCGAGGACGGCACCCGTTCGACCTCGGTCAAGGTGTACATCGCCGACAGATAGCGCGTTCCGTGAAGGCCTCTTTCCCCGGGGAAGGAGGCCTTCACGGCGTGGGGGACACTGGGGTGTGCCCGCTCTGCTGCCCGTAACCACCACGCCCGTCGAGTCGGCGCTCCCCGAGAGCGCGCTGGAAGGACTCGGCACCCGGCCGTTCGGCGTCTACGTGCACGTCCCCTTCTGCGCGACCCGCTGCGGCTACTGCGACTTCAACACCTACACCGCCGGAGAGCTCGACAGCGCTTCGTCGCCCCAGTCCTGGCTCGAAGGCCTCAAGCGCGAGTTCGACCTCGCCGCGCGCGTGCTGGGGAAGCCGCCCGCGGTCGACACCGTCTTCGTCGGCGGAGGAACGCCGTCCCTGCTCGGCGCGGACGGGCTCCGAAGCGTCCTCGACGCCGTCCGGGACACCTTCGGACTCGCGCCGGACGCCGAGGTGACGACCGAGTCCAATCCGGAGTCCACCTCGCCGGAGTTCTTCGCGGGCATCCGCGACGCCGGGTACAACCGGATCTCGCTCGGCATGCAGTCGGCCGCCCAGCACGTGTTGCGGATCCTGGACCGCGTGCACACCGCGGGCCGTCCGGTCGCGGCCGCCGAGGAGGCGCGCGCCGCCGGATTCGAGCACGTCAACCTCGACGTCATCTACGGCACGCCGGGGGAGCGGATCGAAGACCTCCAGGCCTCGCTGGACACGGTGCTCGCCGCCGGTGTCGACCACGTCTCGGCGTACGCGCTGATCGTCGAGGAGGGCACCGCGCTCGCTCGCCGCATCCGCCGCGGCGAACTGCCCGCGCCGGACGACGACGTGCTGGCCGCCGACTACGAGATGATCGACCGCGTCCTCGCCTCGGCCGGTCTGCGCTGGTACGAGGTGTCCAACTGGGCGACCTCGGAAGAGGCCCGCTGCCGGCACAACATCGGCTACTGGCGTGGCGGTGACTGGTGGGGCGCCGGACCCGGCGCGCACAGCCACGTCGGCGGCGTCCGCTGGTGGAACGTCAAGCATCCGGCCCGGTACGCCGCCTCGCTCGCCGCCGGTGAGTCGCCTGCCGCGGGCCGCGAACTGCTGACCGGGGAGGACCGGCATCTGGAACGCGTGATGCTCGAACTCCGACTGTCCGAAGGACTTCCGCTCGACGCCCTCGACGACGACGGCCGCGCCGAAGCCCGCGCCGCCGCCGCCGAAGGATTGCTGGATCAGTCCGCTTTGGACGGTCAGGGGCGAGCGGTGCTGACCGACCGCGGGCGGTTGCTGGCGGACGGCCTGGTGCGACGGCTCACCTGAGCCCCAGGGGCGCAAGCGTCCTTCAGCTCCTGGACACCAGCCCGGCGAGGAACAGGTCGATGGCGAACTCGAAGCGCTCCTGCGCGGTCTCCTCGGTGAAGTACTCGCCCGCGCTCAGCAGGTTCGGGAACGCGCCGGGCGGGAACGATGTCATGTACTCGACCATCCGCTTGCCGCGTTCCTCCTGCTCGGCCAGGTCGATGTCGCCGTGCTGCCAGCCGGCCCCTTCGTAGGCGAAAGCCTTGGCGTAGAGCCATAACGCGTCGGCGGCGAACAACGCCCGCTTGAGGTCGAGCCCGCCCGCGCGCAGCACCGCGAGCATGGCTTCGGCCTGCTGGAGGGCGTTCGCGCCGACCGGTACGGGGATGGCCCACGCGATCTTGGCGATGCCCGGGACCGACGTCAGCGCGCGCACGTTGTCCCGCAGCAGGCCCTTCGCCTGCTCCACCCATCGCTCCGGATCGGGTTCGGGGAACGGGCCGAAGGCGAGGACGTGGTCGACCATCAGCTCGTGGAGCTCTTCCTTGTTCGCGACATGGGCGTAGAGCGACGCGGGACCGGTTTCCAGCGCCTGGGCCACACGCCGCATGCTCACCGCCTCCAGCCCTTCCGCGGCGAGGAGGTCCAGTGCCGTCTTCACCACGAGCTCCTGGGACAGCACGGGTTTCTCGGCGCGACGCCGGGGCCTGCTCACTTCGTTCGCCTCCTGGTCCGGGGTTCCGCCGGGAACTCTACTTGACGCGAACGCCGTTCGTCTGTAGAACGGTGTTCGTAAAACGAACGCCGTTCGTCTAACTGGAGGACATCATGACCGAACGACAGAACGAAGTCCTGGCGGTGCTGGGCCGGCTCACCGACGCGTGGAACGACGGCGACGCGGCCGCGTACGCGCGGCTGTTCACCGAGGACGCCGACTACGTGACCTTCTTCGGGATGAACATGCCGGGCCGCGCGCTCATCGAAAGCTCGCATCGGGCCCTGTTCGAGGGGCTGATGAAGGGATCGAAGCTGGTGCCGGGCGGTGAAGAGCCCACGGTGCGGTTCATCCGGCCGGACGTCGCGATCGTCGTGTCCGGCGGCGGGTCGTCGCTGTCGGGTGCCGACAAGCCCGAGCCGGGCCGGGAATCGACGCTGACCTACGTGCTCGTGGAGGAACCCGAAGGCTGGCGCGTCGCGTCCTTCCAGAACACCCGGGTGAGTGATCCGGCCGCGGGCGCCCGCCCGGGCGGCGAGGGGCGTACGCTCGGTTAGGTTCACCTAACCCAGGAAAGGAATCGTGGATGGCCGAGGCGCGGAGAGCGGTATCGGCGACCCGGTTGCGGGTGCTGCGCACCGAGCGGATCACCCCGCACATGGTCCGGATCGTCGCCGGGGGCGAAGAGATCTCTTCGTTCCGGCCCAACGAATTCACCGACGCCTACGTCAAGGTGCACTTCCGGGTGCCCGGCGTCGATTATCCCGAACCGTTCGACCTGGCGCGGGTCCGCGAAGAACTGCCGCGTGAGCAGTGGCCGCGGATGCGCTCCTACACCGTCCGGGCCTTCGACCGCGATCTCGGCGAGCTGGTGCTCGACTTCGTCCACCACGGTGACGAGGGCGTCGCCGGACCGTGGGCCGCCGCCGCGAAACCCGGCGACGAGCTGCTGATCTCCGGACCCGGGGGAGCGTACGCGCCGGGCGAGGAGGCCGACTGGCATCTGCTCGCCGGGGACGAGAGCGCCCTTCCGGCCATCGCCGCTTCCCTCGAAGCGATGCCGGCGGGCGTTCCCGTGCACGCCGTCATCCTCGTGGAGGACGAGGCCGAAGAGCAGACGCTGACCACCAAGGGCGACGCGCGGATCACCTGGCTGCACCGGAGCCGTGGCGACGACCTCGCGGCCGCCGTTCGCGCGATCGAGTGGCGTGACGGCGTCGTGCAGGCATTCGTCCACGGCGAGGCCGGGTTCGTGCGGGATCTGCGCCGTCACCTGCTGGACGACCGGGGGATGCGGCGCGACCTGCTGTCGATCTCCGGATACTGGCGGATCGGGAAGACCGACGAGGCGTGGCGACTGGAGAAACAGGCCGAGCGGAACGCGTAGCCTCGGTCACATGATCGAGCTGAAGGTGGACGTCGACCCGGCCGAGGTGGGTTTCGACGCGGAGCGGCTGCGACGGATCGACGAGCACTTCGACGGGTACCTGGAGCGGAATCTGCTTCCCGGGTACCTGGCCGTGGTGACCAGGAACGGGAAGGTCGCGCATCTCGCGTCGAACGGGATGCGCGACATCGAAGCCGGGCTGCCGGTCGAGACCGACACGATCTGGCGGGTCTTCTCGATGACGAAGCCGGTCACCTCGGTCGCCGCGATGATGCTCGTCGAAGCGGGACTCATCGACCTCAAGGACCCGATTTCCCGCTGGTTGCCCGAATTCGCGGAGCCGCGGGTCTTCACGGTCGGATCGTCGGTCAAGATGATGACCGAGCCCGCGACCGAGCCGATCCGCCTCTGGCATCTGCTCACCCACACCGCGGGGCTGACCTACGGGTTCCACCGCACGCATCCGGTCGACTCGTCCTACCGCGAAGCCGGATTCGACTGGGGGACCCCGCCGGGGCTCGACCTGGCAGGGTTCTCCGAGGCGATCGCGCGGCAGCCGTTGCTGTTCCAGCCCGGTTCGGAGTGGAACTATTCGGTCGCGACGGACATCCTCGGCAGGCTTGTCGAGGTCGTCTCCGGGCAACCGCTCGACGCCTTCTTCCGCGAACGGATCTTCACCCCGCTCGGCATGACCGAGACCGGGTTCCAGACCGATCCGGACGCTTTGGGCAGGCTGGCCGCGCTCTACGTGCCCCACCCGGCGACCAAGGCGCCGTTCCGGCACGACGAGATGGGCACCGTCGGCCGGGTCGCGCCGTCGTGCTTCTCGGGCGGCGGTGGTCTGGTCGCGACGGCGGGCGACTACCACCGTTTCACACAGATGCTGCTGCGCGGCGGCGAACTCGACGGCGTCCGGCTGCTCGGCCCGCGCACGGTGCGGCTCATGGCCACCAACCACCTGCCGGGCGGCGTGGATCTGGAGACCTACGGAAGCGGCGTGTTCTCCGAGGCGCCGTACGACGGTTTCGGCTTCGGGCTGGGCTTTTCCGTGCTCGACGACCCGGTGAAGGCGAAAACCCTCGCCAGCGCCGGGGAATTCGCCTGGGGCGGCGCGGCGAGCACCGCGTTCTGGGTCGATCCGGACGAGGACGTCACGGTGCTGTTCTTCACCCAGCTGCTGCCGTCCACGACCTATCCGATCCGCGTCGAACTGCGCAATCTCGTGTACCAGGCCCTGGTCGACTGACGGGAATCCGGCCACACTGGGACTCAGCCGAGGGGAGGGGTCCTCATGCGCCGGATCGTGGTGGTCGGGGCCGGGCAAGCCGGCCTGGTCCTGGCCCTGGGCCTGCGGAGACACGGGTACGCCGTCACCGTGGTCACCGACCGCGACGCCCGAACGATCCGCGCGAGCGGGCTCATCTCGAACCAGTGCCTCTTCCACTCCGCCTTGA
Organism: Amycolatopsis thailandensis; assembly: GCF_042723255.1. Taxonomy (NCBI): domain Bacteria; kingdom Bacillati; phylum Actinomycetota; class Actinomycetes; order Pseudonocardiales; family Pseudonocardiaceae; genus Amycolatopsis; species Amycolatopsis thailandensis. The sequence goes on along the minus strand of NZ_JBHXJK010000071.1, from coordinate 16,614 downwards.
CCCGGGAACGCGCGCTGGGGATCAACTTCTGGGACGGGACGGCCCCGGAGATGCTCGGCGCGTCGTTCGGGCTCGCCGGGGGCTCCGCGGAACCGGCGATCGCCTGGCAGGCCCGGTTCGACCATCCCGCGCAGTCGGTCGACCAGCGGGTCAAGGTGTCCGACTGGCTGACCGTGTTCGCCGAACGCGGCGGCGAGGTGAGGTTCGGCAAGGTGACGTCCGACGGGCTGGAGGAGTACGCCCGCGAGTTCGACCTCGTCCTGGTCGCGGCCGGGCGTGGTCCGCAATTCGACAGTCTGTTCCCGCGTGACGACGCGCGTTCCCCGTACCGTGAGCCGCGGCGGACCATCGGGATCATGTACCTCGTCCCGGGAACCGACGAGCCGTTCCCGGTGTATCCGGGCCTGACCTTCGGGCTCTCCCGGGCCGGGGAGCTGTTCGGGTTGCCGGTCCAGTCCGTTCGCGGGCCTGTCTTCGGTCTCGGGTTCTTCGGTGTTCCCGGCGGGCCCATGGACGTCTGGGACGACGTCACCGATACCGACGAACATTTCGAACTCGCGATGAGGTTGCTGCGCGAGCGGTTCCCGTGGGTCGAGGAGTCACTCGCCGGCGCCCGTCCGAGCGGTCCGCTGGACGCCCTGCGCGGCCGGGTCCTGCCGATCGTGCGCGACCCGGTCGGGACACTGCCGTCGGGGGCGAAGGTGCTGGCGATGGGCGACACCGCGGTGACGAACGACCCGATCGCCGGGCAGGGCGCGAACATGGCGGCGCACGCGGCCGCGGTCTACGAACGGCGCATCCTCGACCACGGCGACCGTCCGTTCGACGAAGCGTTCCTGCGCGGCACTTTCGACGAATACTGGGAAAAGGCACAGCACGCGACCCGGCTGAGCAACGATCTGCTCGCCCCGCCATCGGATCACGTGCTGGCCACTTTGGAGGCCGCGCAGACGGCGCCCGAGGTGGCGCGCCGGTTCGCGAACATCTTCTCCGACCCCGCCGACTACGCCGGCTGGCTCACCGACGAGGAGACCGCCCGCGCCTACCTGGCGTCGAACGGCGCGTGATCCGGAGCGCAGACGGTGCCGCGCGCGGGAAGACGGCCGTAGGCCAGATACGCGTCGAGTGCCGCGTCGACACATTCGCTGCGGTTCGCGGCGCCGTGACCCCAGGCGTCCAGCGTCAGGAGCCGGGCGTTGCCGAGGATGCGTTCGGTCCTTTTCGCTCCGGCGTACGGCGTTTCCGGGTCGCCCTTCCCGTTGGCCAGCAACAGGATCGGCGCGGTCGGCCGGTTCCACGGCCCCGTGTGGCGGGCAGGGTCGGCGACGGGCCAGAAGGCGCACGGCATCGAGAGATACGTGTCGTAGGAACCGAATCCACGGCTTTCCTTGTCGGCGTCGCGGGCGGCGCGAGGCCAGGCCGCCGGGTCACGCGGGTTCGTGGTGTCCGCGCAGATCGTCCCGCCGCCGCCCAGCGCGGAGTCGAAAGGTGTCACGATCGCCTTCGTGGCCGAGGGTTTCGTCGCTGACTGAAGGAACTCCGCCAGCGCGGGGGAGTTGGCCTCGTCGGTCAGGGCGTTGTGGGTGCGCCGGATGACGTCCTGATAGGTGATCGGTCCCGGCGCGGCTTCGAGCCGATCGAGGAGCGCGTCGTACTTGGCCCGCAAGTCCGTTCCGGGCTCGCGGAACGCGCACCGGGTGTCGGCCGCGCAGGTGTCGAGAAACGCCTGCAACGCGCGGTCCGCGTCCCGGAAGCCGCCGAGCCTGGCGCTGAAGGGGATGTTCGCGTCCTCCGGGCGGTGCCCGGTGGACCAGGCGATCGGATCGTCGACGGCGTCCAGGGCCAAGGCGCCGACGCGATGCGGGAACAGGTTGGCGTACACCTCGCCGAGATAGGTGCCGTACGAAAGGCCGTAGTAGCGCAGGCGGGGCTCGCCGGCGGCTTCGCGCAGCCTGTCCAGGTCCCGGGCGACGTTCGCGGTCGACAGGTGTCCGAGCAGCGGTCCGGCGTTGCGGCCGCACGAGGCGGCGACCTCGCGGACGTCGGCGGTATGCCGGGTCTCCTGCTCGGTGGTGATCGGGAAGGTGCCCAGAACCCGTTTGAGCGGCTCGGTTTCCGCGTCGTTCGCGAAACAGCGGATCGGCGTGCTGGCGCCGACTCCGCGCGGGTCGAAGCCGACGATGTCGAACTGCCGGTGCAGCGACGGGGTCTGGAACTCGCTGAAGCGGCCCGGATTCCCAGGGCCGCCGGGATTGGTGAAGACGGTGCCGCGTTTGTGCTTCCGATCCGTCGCGGGCAGACGGCCGAGCGCGAGGGTGATCCGAGGGCCGTCCGGGTCCTGATAGGACAGCGGGACGGCGATTTCGGCGCAGTCGTAGCCCGCCGGTGAACCTGCCGGGCAGGGACCCCAGGCGATGCCCTTCGGCGCGGCCGAGGCCACGGGCGCGATCGTGACGGTGGTGAGTGCGGTGAGCGTGAGCAGAACTGCGGTGCGGACTCCGGTGGTGGTCACCGGCCCAGCGTCCCGCCTCGCGGGCGCGCGATCCCTGGGGCGCGTACCCGGAAACATGGTGGGGTGAACCCCTCCATGTTCAACATATAGCGCACCGGGGGGCTTGCGGCAAGACCCCGGTCCTGCCGCAGAATCCTCGGCTGTAGCTGGAGCAGGCCGAACAGGAGTGAAGATTTGACCGACGTCGATGTGATCATCGTGGGGGCCGGGCCGACCGGTCTGATGCTGGCCGCCGAACTGCGGCTGGCCGGTGCGTGCCCGCTGGTCCTGGAACGGCGGCCGGAACAGGGCAAGACACCGAAGGCCCACGGCCTCAGCGGGCAGATCCTGGACCTGCTGCACTATCGCGGCCTGCTGGAGCGGGTGCGGGGACTCGTCACCGACCCCGTCCCGCCCCACCGGTTCCCGTTCGGCGGGGTGCACGTCGACCTCACCCGGTTCGAGGAGCCGCCGCTGAAGGCGCTCTCGGTGCGCCAGCCGCTGTTGGAGCGGCTGCTGGAGGAGCACGCCACCGAACTCGGCGCGGAGGTCCGGCGCGGGCACGAGGTCGTCGGACTGTCCCAGGACGACACTTCCGTGACCGCCCGGGTCCGCGGTCCGGAGGGGGAGTACGAGGTGACCGCGCCGTACCTGGTGGGGTGCGACGGCGGGCGCAGCCCGGTCCGGTCGATGGCCGGGATCGGGTTCCCCGGCACCACCTATCCCGAGGTCAACCGGATCGGGCAGGTCAAGATCCCCGAGGGGCTGACCGTGCACGACGACGGCGACATCGAGACGCCGGAACTGGGCCGGATCAAGGCGGGCTTCACCCGCACCGACACCGGTGTGTTCGCGCTCGGCTCGCTCACGCCGGGGATCGTGTTCATCCAGACCACGGAGGACGATCCCGGCGAGGTCGACGACGACGTGCCGATGACCCTGGCCGAATTCGGGGAGAGCATCCGCCGCGTCCTCGGCAAGGAGGTTCCGCTGGGCGAGCCGGTCCGGCTCTCGCGTTACCAGTTCTCCGCCCGTCAGGCCGAGCGCTACCGCGAGGGCAGGGTCTTGCTGGCGGGCGACGCGGCCCACCTGCTGCCGTCCACCGGCACGGCGATCAACGTCGGCATGTCCGACTCGGTCAACCTCGCCTGGAAGCTGGCCGCCGAGATCCAGGGGCGGGCTCCGGAGGGCTTGCTGGACACCTATCACGCGGAACGGCACGCCGCCGGTGCCCGCGCGCTGCTGCAGTCCCAGGCGCAGGTCGCGTTGCGGCGCGGGCACGACGAGGCCGCGGAGGCGCTCCGCGCGGTCTTCCAGGAACTGCTGGACGACGAGCAGGCCGCGCGACGGCTGTCCGCTCACGTCGCCGGGACCGACCTGCGCTACCCGATGCCCGGTTCCGAACACGCGCTCGCCGGCACGTTCGTCCCGGATCTCGCGCTGGAGACCGATCAGGGCGCGACCAGCGTCGCCGCACTGCTGCGTGCGGCGCGGCCGGTTCTGCTCGATCTCGCGGGGCGGCCGGAACTGCGTGAACTCGCGGCATCGGCGGGCGTCGACGTCTGCACCGCGAAAGCCGAGGACCGGCCGGCCGATGTCCTGCTGATCCGCCCGGACGGGTACGTCGCCTGGGCTGGAGACGGCGACGGCCTTCGCGAAGCGCTGGCCGCCTGGTTCGGCTGAGGGCCCCACGCGTTTCGTCCTCTGGATGCGGTACTTGCTTGTGGGAGGCCGCATTCAGAGGACGAAACGCGGGTGGAGTCAGCGGCCGATGACGTCCGAGCCGTACCGCTTCAGCGTCTCTTCCCGCTGATCGTGCATGAGGTACAGCGAGAACTGGTCCACACCCAGCGAAGCCAGCTCCTCCAGCCGCTCCACATGCGCCGAAGGCGGGCCCATCAGGCAGAACCGGTCGACGATCTCGTCCGGCACGAAGTCGGTCGAGGGGTTCCCCGCCCGCCCGTGATGCGAGTAGTCGTAATCCTGCCGCTCACGGATGTAGTCGGTCAGCTCGCGCGGCACCGGTCCGGAATCGCCGTAGCGCGCCACGAGATCCGCGACGTGGTTGCCGACCATCCCGCCGAACCAGCGCAGCTGTTCCCGCTGATGCGCCAGATCGTCCCCGACGTAGGCCGGGGCCGCGAGGCAGATCGTGATCCCGCCGGGATCCCGCCCCGCCGCACGGGCGGCCTCGCGGACCGAACCGATGGTCCATCGGGCGATCGCGGGATCGGCGCACTGGAGGATGAAGCCGTCCGCGTGTTCGCCGACTGTCTTCAGCGCCTTCGGCCCGTATCCCGCCATCCACATTTCGAGCCGTCCGTTGCGGACCCAGGGGATCTGGACCGGTTTGTCCCGCAACAGGACCTCGCGTCCCTCCGCGAGTTCCTTGACCACGTGCATGCAGTCGCGCACAGTGGCCAAAGTGGACGGTGGCATGCCGACCACCCGGTGCGCCGAGTCGCCGCGGCCGATGCCGCACACCGTCCGGTTGCCGTACATGTCGTTGAGCGTGGCGAAGGTCGACGCCATCACCGACCAGTCCCGCGTCGCCGGGCTGGTCACCATCGGGCCCACGATCATCGACGACGTCGCCGCGAGGATCTGCGAGTAGATGACGAACGGTTCCTGCCACAGCACGCACGAGTCGAACGTCCAGCCGTAGCGGAAGCCCTCGTCCTCGGCGGCCTTCATCAGCCGCACGAGGTCGCGTGCGGGCGGGTCGGTCTGGAGCACAATCCCGAAGTCCACGGCCACCGCCTCAGTTCAGGTACTGGTTCAGATCGCGCGAGAGGAATTTCCCGTGCGTCGTACTCCCCGAGAAGCCGGACGGCGACACGACCACGCGGCCGCGCGAAAGCACCGTCTCGACCTTTCCGGTGATCTCCAACCCTTCGTAGGCCGAGTAGTCCACGTTCATGTGGTGCGTCTCGACCGACAAGGTCTGCTTCGCCGCCGGGTCGTAGATGACGATGTCCGCGTCCGAACCCGCCGCGATGACACCCTTGCGCGGGTACAGCCCGAACATCCGCGCCGGGGTGGTCGAGCAGGTCTCGACCCAGCGGCCGAGGGTGAGCTCGCCCGCCACGACACCCTGGTGCAGCAGGTCCATCCGGTGCTCGACGCCGGGGATCCCGTTGGGGATCGCGCGGAAGTCGCCGCGACCGAGCTCCTTCTGGTCCTTGAAACAGAAGGGACAGTGATCCGTCGACACCACCGAGAGGTCGTTGGTGCGCAGCCCTCGCCACAGATCCGCCTGATGCGACTTCTCGCGCAACGGGGGAGAAGCGACGTACTTGGAGCCTTCGAAATCCGGCTTTGCCAAGTCCTCGATGGACAGATAGAGATACTGAGGACACGTTTCCGCGAAGACGTTCTGCCCCTCATTGCGCGCCTCCGCGACCGCCGCCAGCGCCTGCGACGCCGAGAGGTGCACGATGTACAGCGGCGCCCCGGTCACCTTGGCCAGCTGGATCGCGCGCGAGGTCGCCTCGCCCTCCAGCTCCGGCGGCCGGGTGAGCCCGTGCTGCACCGGGTCGATCTTCCCGGCGGCGAACGCCTGCGCGGCCAGCTGGTCGATCGCGATGCCGTTCTCCGCGTGCATCATGATCGTCGCGCCGATCTCGCGCGCCTTCTGCATGGCCAGCAGGATCTCGCCGTCCGTGGAGTAGAAGACCCCCGGATACGCCATGAACATCTTGAAGCTGCCGACCCCGCCGTCGACACAGGCCTGCATCTCCTTCAACGACGAATCGTTGACGTCGGAGACGATCATGTGGAACCCGTAGTCGATGGCGCAGTTGCCGTCGGCCTTCGCGTGCCACTTGTCCATAGTGGACAGTAGTGAAGTGCCCTTGGCCTGGACTGCGAAGTCGATGATCGTGGTCGTCCCGCCCCACGCCGCCGCCGTCGTCCCGGTGCCGAAGGTGTCGACGGAATGCGTCCCGCCGAACGGCATCTCCATATGGGTGTGCGCGTCGATCCCGCCGGGCAGCACGTACTTCCCGGTGGCGTCGATGGTCTCGTCGGCCGGTCCCAGCGTGCCGGGGGCGCCGACGGCCGCGATCGTCTCGCCGTCGACGAGGACGTCCGCGGCCGACGCGCCCGCCGTCGACAGCACCTGACCGCCGCTGATCAGGGTGGTCATCACGCCTCCGCGAGGGGTCCGTAGCTGTCGGGACGACGGTCTCGGTAGAAGGCCCACAGATCCCGGACTTCGGCGAGTTTCGCCATGTCGAGGTCGCGGACGACGATCTCCTCCTCGGTGTCGGACGCGGCCTCGCCGATCAGCTGACCACGCGGGTCGGCGAAGTACGTTTGACCATAGAAGTCGTTGTCGCCCAGGGGTTCCACGCCGACACGGTTGATCGTGCCGACGAAGTACTCGTTCGCGACAGCGGCCGCGGGCTGTTCCAGCCGCCACAGGTACTCCGACAGGCCGCGGCTGGTCGCCGACGGGTTGAACACGATCTTCGCGCCCGCCAGGCCCAGCGCGCGCCAGCCCTCCGGGAAGTGCCGCTCGTAACAGATGTAGACGCCGATGCGGCCGACGGCGGTGTCGAACACCGGGTAACCCATGTTCCCGGGGCGGAAGTAGAACTTCTCCCAGAAGCCCTTCACCTGCGGGATGTGGTTCTTGCGGTGCTTGCCGAGGTAGGTGCCGTCGGCGTCGATCACGGCGGCGGTGTTGTAGTACACGCCGGGCTGCTCGACCTCGTACATCGGCACGACCAGCACCACACCGTGGCGTTCGGCGACCTCCTGCATGAGCTTCGTCGTCGGCCCGTCGGGGATGCCCTCGGTGTAGGAGTAGTAGTCGGTGTCCTGCACTTGGCAGAAGTAGGGGCCGTAGAACAACTCCTGCAGGCAGATGACTTGAGCCCCCTGCGACGCGGCCTTGCCGATGGCTTCGACCGCGTTCGCGATCATGGACTCCTTGTCACCTGTCCACCGCTGCTGGATCAATCCGGCTCGGACCACGTCGCTCACTTGCATCCTCCTCGATATCGGTGGTGCGGTTGCGTTCAGGCAGGGACAGCAGCAGGTAGACGACGAAAGCGCCCGCCAGGCCGACGACCCAGTTGTAGTCGTAGAGCGGTTTGAGGGCCGGGATCAGCCCGTCGGCGGGGAACGGCCCGCCGTACGCGCCGCCGACCGCGAGCACGGCACCGACCAGTGTCGCGACCAGCGCGCGCCAGTTCCAGCCGCCGTTGAACCAGTAGACGCCGCGTTCGGAGTAAAGGTCCCGCAGTTTCAGTTCGGTGCGGTTGACCACCCAGTAGCCGGCGACGAGCACCCCGGCGATGGCGCCGAGCAGGCCGCCGTAGAAACCGAGCCACGCGAAGATGTAGATGTTCGGGTCGGAGTAGAGCCGCCACGGCTGGATGAGGATGCCGATGATCCCGGTGATCAGCCCGCCGACGGCGAAGGTGATCTTCTTCGGGAACGCGTTGGAGAAGTCGTAGGACGGGCTGACCACGTTGGCCGCGAGGTTCGCCGACACGGTCGCCAGCACCAGCGCGATCAGCGCGACCACCACGACGACCGGGGAGTCGAACCGGTCGGCCAGTTTCGCCGGGTCCCAGATCTGCTCGCCGTAGAGGACGCTGCCGCCCGAGGTGGTCAGGATGGCCACGATCGCGATGAACGTCATCGTGGTCGGCAGGCCGAGGAGCTGGCCGCGGACCTGTTTGCCCTGGCTGCCGCCGAAGCGGGTGAAGTCCGGCATGTTGAGCGAAAGCGTCGACCAGAACGCGATCATCGCCATCAGCGACGGCGCGAACACCTTCCAGAAGTCCGGTCCCCAGCCGAGTTTCCCGGGTTCGGACAGGATCGGGCCGAGCCCGCCCGCCTTGACGAGCACGTAGCCGAGCAGGATCAGGAAGCCGACCGACACCAGCGGCGCCGTCCAGTTCTCGAACCGGCGAACCGCCTCCATCCCGCGCCAGATGATGATCATCTGGAGCAACCAGAACAGTCCGAAGGAGAGCCACAGCGTCCAATGCTGGCCGAGGACGACCGCGGAGTCCTTCCAGCCGGAGCCCGCGAGCCGCCCGACGATGATGTAGATCGCCTCACCGCCGACCCAGGTCTGGATGCCGAACCAGCCGCACGCGATGAACGCCCTCAGCAACGCCGCCAGATTCGCGCCGCGCATGCCGAAGAACGCGCGGGCGAACACCGGGAACGGAATGCCGTACTTCGTCCCGGCGTGGCTGTTGAGCAGCATCGGGATCAGCACGATCAGGTTGCCGATGGTGATCGTGATCAGCGCCTGGACCCAGTTCATCCCGAGCGCGATCAGCGACGCCGCGAGCGCGTAGGACGGGATGTTGTGCGCCATGCCCATCCACAGCGCGAAATAGGTGTACGTGGTCCAAGTCCGCTTTTCGACCGGAACCGGGGCGAGTTCTTCGTTGTAGAAGCGGCTGTCCTTCAAGGACTCGACCTCGCCGAGTTCGACCCGGCCATCAGGATGCACGTGCTGCGTACCGCGTGCCGTCGGCTCCATTGCGGAATCGTGCTCGTCCGCCCCGCGTGGGTGGGACTGGCAGACTGTTCACTGTTGATGGTGTCGGAGCGCAGACTGTCGATTGCTTTCGAAGGATCGCGGTGCATGACGTGCGTCACACACACGGTCGCAGCAATCCGGCAAACCGGCTGAAACATCTCCACAGGATCTCCACAGCTCACCCGGATGGTCTCCACGGCCGGTGCTTACAGTCATCCCCATGGAACTGGGAGGACGCCGGGTGCTGGTCGTCGAGGACGACGTGACCATCGCCGAAAGCATCGCCGCGCGGTTGCGGGCCGAGGGATTTTCGGTGGACCTGGCGCACGACGGCCCGTCCGGGGTCGAGACGGACGCCGAGCGGGAGCCGGACCTGGTGGTGCTCGACGTGATGCTGCCGGGGTTCGACGGGCTGGAGGTCTGTCGCCGCATCCAGGCCCGCCGCCCGGTCCCGGTGCTGATGCTGACCGCCCGTTCGGACGAGACGGACATGCTGATCGGGCTCGGCGTGGGCGCGGACGACTACCTCACCAAGCCGTTCTCCATGCGGGTGCTCTCGGCCAGGGTGCACGCGCTGCTGCGCCGCGTCGAACGGTCCGCCCGCACCGACGTGAGCGAAGCGGGCACGAAGATCGTGCTCGGCGACCTCGAAATCGACGTCGACCAGCGGCGCGTCACGAGGGCGGGCACGCAGGCCCAGCTGACGCCGATCGAGTTCGACCTCCTCGTCCACTTCGCGAAGCGCCCGCGGGCGGTGCAACCGAGGGAACGCCTGCTGAGCGAGGTCTGGGACTGGGATGTCGCGGGCACCGGTTCGGGCACCCGCGCGGTCGACAGCCACATCAAGGCACTGCGCCGCAAACTGGGCGCGGACCTCATCCGCACCGTGCACGGCGTCGGCTACGCCCTGGAGGTGGGCTCGTGAAGCTCCGCCCGCTGTTCGGCCGGATCGTCGACGCGCTGCCGAGGCCGCTCGACCCGGTCCGCTCGATCAAGCTCAAGCTCGCGATCCTGCTGGTGTCCTCGGGTGGTATCGCGTTCGCGTTCTTCAACTGGCAGATCGGCTGGCTGCCGCCGAGGACCACGATCGCGGCCATGGTGCTCGCCGTGGTCACCTCGCAGATCCTGGCGCACGGGATGACCCGGCCACTGCGCGAGATGACCGCCGCCGCCCGCGCGATGGCCAAGGGCGACTACACCCGCCGCGTCCGGGCGACCGCCCGCGACGAGGTCGGGGAGCTGGCGCACGCCTTCAACCAGATGGCCGCCGATCTCGACGCCTCGGATCAGCGCCGCCGTGAGCTGATCGCGAACGTCTCCCACGAACTCCGCACGCCGATCACCGCGCTGAACGGGGTGCTGGAGAACCTGGTCGACGGGGTCGCGAAACCCGACCCGGCGACGTTGAAGACCGCGCTGCAGCAGACCGAACGGCTCGGCAGGCTGGTTTCGGAACTGCTCGACCTCTCGCGGATCGATGCCGGCGCGTTCCCGTTGCAGCTGGAGGAGTTCGACCTCGAACTGCTGCTGGAGGAGGTCGCCGCCGAAGCGGGGGCCACCGGCCGGGGGGTGCGGTTCACCGTCGACGTCCAGCCGCCCGGCGCGACAGCCGTCGCCGACCGCGGCCGGCTCTACCAGGTCGTGGTCAACCTGCTCGACAACGCCGTCCGGCACGGACCTTCCGGGGGAGAGGTCCGCGTGCGGGCCGAGGCCCGCGGTGCCGACGTCGTCATCGAGGTCGAAGACGAAGGACCCGGGATCCCGCCGGGGGAACGGGACAGCGTGTTCGAACGGTTCACCCGGGGCGAGCGGGCGGGTGGCGGGGGCACCGGCCTCGGTCTCGCGATCGCGCGCTGGGTGGTCGACCTCCACGACGGCAGCATCGCCGTCGTCACACCCGAACACCGGACGGGCTGCGTCATCCGCGTCGTCATCCCCGTTCCGTAGCTCCGGCCGTGTTTCCTTCGACGGCCGCTCACATCCCACGAAATGTGCTTTCGCAAACTGGAGGATTCGATGAGCGAAGATCAAGAGGAGAAACAAGCGCACGCGTCGCCGCCGTCCGCGACCGCCACCTTGCCGCCCGCGCCGCAGGTCCCGATCTTGATGCGGCCACGGGTGCCGCCGAAGTCGTCGATCGTGCCGCTGCCCGGTTCGGTGCTGCCCGCGGCGGTCGCGGCCGGGCTGATCGCCGCCGTGGTCATGCCGGACGATCCCGGCGTCGGCTGGTTCGTGGCAGGGCTCGCCTTCGCGGTGGCCGTCTATTTCGCCGACAAACGAGCCCGCCGCGACACCGAACCGCATTTCGGCCTGGGCAGCGCGTTGTGGGCGGTGGCCGCGCTCGGGTTGCTCGCGGTCGGCGTGTTCCGGGCGTCGGTGTGGCTGAACGTGCTGTGCGTGCTGGCCGCCTGCGTCGCGGGGTCGCTCGCGGTGGTCGGGAAACGCACCGTCAACACGATCGTCTACGACGTCTTCGCGGTCCCGATCGAAGCGCTGCTTTCGGTCCCGTGGATCGGACGCGGGCTGGTGAAGATCGGCAAGAAGACGGAAGGCGGCGGCAGGCCGAAGTTCCTGGTGCCCGTCCTGGTGAGCGCCTTGCTGCTGCTCGTGTTCGTCCCGCTGCTGCGTGGCGCGGACGCCGCTTTCGCGAGCGTGGTCGACGCGGTGATCCCCGAACTGAACCCGGGAACCTTCGTGCGCTGGGGTTTCCTCTTCGTGGTGGCCGCGTTCGCCGTCGCCGGGGCCTGCTACCAGCTGGCCGCGCCACCGCTGCCCGCCGACGACGACGCGCCGCGCAAACGGCTGGCGCACCGGCTCGAATGGACGTTGCCGCTGGGTGTCCTGGTGCTGCTTTTCACGAGTTTCGTCGTGGTGCGGCTCGTCGTGTTGTTCGGCGGCAGCGAATACGTCCTGGCCACGAGCGGTCTGACGGCGGCCGAGTACGCGAGGAGCGGGTTCTGGCAGCTGTCCGCGATCACCGTGCTGACCCTGCTGCTGGTCGCCGCCGCGCTGCGGTGGGCGCCGAAGTCCTCGGTGGCCGATCGTGCCTGGCAGCGCGGGCTGCTCGGGGCGCTGAGCGTGCTCAGCCTGGTGCTGGTCGCCTCTGCGTTGAGTCGCATGTGGACATACCAGCAGGCGTACGGGTTCACCGTGCTGCGACTGCTGGTGGAGGTCTGCGAGCTGTGGATCGGCCTGATCTTCTTGCTGGTGCTGGCATCCCTGGCCCCGCTGCGGTCGTCCTGGCTGCCGCGCGCGGCCATCGGTGCCGCCGTCGTGGCGCTGCTGGGGCTGGCCGTCCTCGACCCGGAACGGTTCATCGCCGACCGCAACATCGACCGGCTCGCCCACGGCAAGACACTCGACACCGGTTACCTGTCACGGTTTTCCGCCGACGTCGTGCCGTCGGTGGACCGGCTGCCGGAACCGCTGAGGTCCTGCGTGCTCAAGCCGGTCGTGACAGGAATTCCGGAAGATGATTGGCGCGGATGGAACCTGAGCCGGTCCCTCGCGCGTCAGACCCCCGTTGCCGCGAGAGACGGGATCGGGTGCCGGTACCTGACCCGTCCCTGAGCCGTGACACCACGGCCTTGATCGCCCTCTTGGGGGTGAGGGCGATCAAGGCGGTGGTGAACGACGGCCGCTGGGCCACCGAGGGGGTGGCCCAGCGGAAGCCTTCCGTGGCAACGGTTTCGGGTTGGACCGAAGGCCTGTTTCGCGACGTCCCGCTTTGCCGGTCGGGTCAGAAGGTGAAGACGCCGGCCGACTCGGTGTCGGCGACGCAGCGGTTGGCGTACGAGGTGCGATAGGTGACCGGTTCGCCGCGCCACTTCCCGACCGCGGAGACGTCCACCGGGTTGTACTCCAAGGTGCAGGAACGCGGTTCGGCGCGCAGCCTGTCGAATTTTCCGTCCACTTCGGACAGTTTGGCGCAGGCGCCACCGCGTGCCGGGTGGGAACCCCCGGTGGGCTCGCAGGTGAGCGAGACGGTGCCGACCCGGCCTCGTGCGTCGTGGCTGGTCAGTTGGAACGTGGATTCGGCGGGTTGTGCCGGGGCCATACAGGCCAGCGCGAGCACACAGGCGCCGATCGGTTCGAAGAAAGCCATATCAACACTATCGGCTGACGTGACCCGATCACTGTGTTCCACGCTCGGGTGAGATTTACTCACCCGGACGTGTGGTCGTCCGCTTCTCGGATGTCGTGCGCGAGCAAGGCGACATAAAGGGAGAGCATCGACTCCGGATCTTCCAGCCGCACCCCGAGGACCTGCTCGATCCGGGCCAGCTGCTGGTAGTACGCGGTGCGGGAGGTGTGCGCGGCGGCCGCGGCCGCCGACTTGTTGCCCCCGTGCTCGCAGTAATGCCTCAACGCCTGAACGAGTCTGCTGCCCTGCGCCGCGTCCCTGCTCAGCAAGGGACCGAGCTCCCGCGCGGCGAACGCGGTGATCCGTTCGTCGCCCGCCAGCAGGTGCAGCAGCCCGCGCAACCGGACGTCGTCGAGGCGGTGGAGCACCCGGTCCGCGTTCTCGGCGAGCGCCGCGGCGGCGACCTGGGCGGCTTCGACGAGTGTCCGGCGCGCTTCGGCGGGCCCGTTGCCCGTGGTCCCGACCGCGACCACGGCGGGCGCGCCGGAGCGCGCCTCGTGGACGTCGCCGGCCAGTCGTCGCAGGACCGCCTCGACCCCCGCCTCCGGTGAAAGCGCGATCAGCGCGCGTACCTGCGTGTCGTCGCCGGCGACGAGCGCGGAGACCTTGGCGTGCCGGGCGGCGAGCACGGTCGCCTCGGCGAGTTCCCGCAGCAGCACCGGTGTGGACTGCGTGGTCTTGGCGGTCACCGTGATCCGGGGCCGTACGGCGACCCCGACCAGCAGGCGACCCGTCAGCGGGACACCCAGCGCGGACGCCCGCGCGGTCAGTTCGGCGGGCGGCACCGGATTCGCCAGCAGTTCGGTCAGGATCGCGCGGTGCGCCTGGCGTTCGAGGCTGTCGGTGTCCTTGGCGACCAGGCGGTGCACCGCGAGAGCGGACGCGGCGCGCTCGGCGACCACGACGTGCCGGTGCGGCGGCGGATCCCCGCAGACGAGAACCAGCCGCCCCCAGTCGTGCCCGCGCGCGCCGACCACGGTGATCAGCCAGCCCGCGCCCGGGTGGAAGCCGGTCCGCTCGCCGACCTGCACCGGTCGCGACCGCGACGGCCAGCCGGGCAGCAGTTCGCCGGGGTCGGTGCCCGCCGTGTCGTAGGCGAGGACCTCGTGCGACAGCGTCTCCAGCACGACGGGATGTTCGGTGAGCCTCGCGACCTCGCGCAGGATGTCGCCCGGCTCGGCGCCGGCGATCGTCAGCGCGGTGAAGGTCTCGTGGACCCGTTCCGCCGCGCGGAGTTCGTCGACCTGGGCGTCGACGATCAGCCCGTTCACCGCCTCGGTGACCGCCACGAAGCGTGTCTCGCGCGAAAGGGTGATCAGCGGGACGCCGTGCCGGTCCGCGGCCTCGACCAGCGCGGGCGGCAGCTTCTCGCTCCAATGCCGGACCAGTTCGACGACGACCCCGGCCACGCCGACGCCCGCGAGGTCGGCGACGTACCGGGCGAGCGCCTGGCCGTCGTCGGGCAGCGCGACCCCGGTGGTGAGCACGAGTTCCCCGCCGCGCAGCAGCGGGGCGATGTCCGCGACCTCGGCGACGTGCGCCCAGCGGACCGGCGCGTCCAGTCCCGCCGCCCCCGCCACCACATGGGGTCTGCCCTGTCGCAGCACCGGCAGCGCGAGCACCTCGGCGACGGTCGGGTACATCGGCCTCCCACCTGGTCGGAACGCAGAGAGACAGACTGTACGGCCGGGACCGGGAGTCCGTACACGTTGCCGATGGCGTCGGTGTGGCGCCCGCACCCAGACTCGACCGGGAGCAGGCACCCGGACCAGGAAGGCGGACCCCGTGACCGACCGGATCAACCACTGGATGGACGGCAAACCGTACGAAGGCGTGAGCGAACGATCCGGTGACGTCTTCGACCCGGCCACCGGCCAGGTGCGGGCGAAGGTCGCGTTCGCGGCGAAGGAAGACGTCGACGCCGCCGTCGAGGCCGCGTCCGTGGCGCTCCCGGGCTGGCGCGGGACGTCGCTGGCAGGACGGACGCGGGTGCTGTTCGCCTTCCGCGAGCTGCTTTCGGCGCGACGTCACGAACTGGCGAAGATCGTCACCAGCGAACACGGCAAGGTCGAATCCGACGCGGCGGGCGAGGTCGCGCGCGCCATCGAGAACGTCGAGTACGCCTGCGGTGCCGCGCAGATGCTCAAGGGCGGGTTCAGCGAGAACGCCTCCACCGGCGTCGACGTCTACTCGATCTCGCAACCGCTCGGCGTGGTCGGCGTGATCTCGCCGTTCAACTTCCCGGCGATGGTCCCGCTGTGGTTCGTGCCGAACGCGCTCGCCTGCGGCAACACCGTCGTGCTCAAACCGAGTGAGAAGGACCCGTCCGCGGCCGTGTTCATCGCGGAACTGTTCGCCGAGGCGGGCCTGCCCGACGGCGTCCTCAACGTCCTGCACGGGGACAAGGTCGCCGTCGACGGGCTGCTGGAACACCGCGACGTCAAGGCGATCTCGTTCGTCGGGTCGACACCGATCGCGAAGTACGTCTACGAAACCGGGACCAGGCACGGGAAACGCGTGCAGGCGCTCGGCGGCGCGAAGAACCACATGGTCGTCCTCCCCGACGCCGACCTCGACCTCGCCGCCGACGCGGCCGTCTCCGCCGGCTTCGGCTCGGCGGGGGAGCGGTGCATGGCGGTGTCGGTGGTCGTCGCGGTCGACCCGGTCGGCGACGAACTGGTCGCGAAGATCGCCGAGCGGATCTCGCGGCTGCGCGTCGGCGACGGCAGGCGGCCCGACTCGGAGATGGGCCCGCTCGTCACCGCCGCCCACCACGAACGCGTCGAGTCCTATGTGGAGGCGGGCGTCGAGGCCGGCGCGCGGCTCGTCGTCGACGGCCGCGGCATCGAGGTGGACGGCGAGGACGGCGGTTTCTGGCTCGGCCCGACGCTGTTCGACCACGTCACGCCGGGTATGTCGGTCTACACCGACGAGATCTTCGGGCCGGTGCTGGCTGTCGCGCGGGCCGACGGTTACGACGCGGCGCTGGAGTTGATCAACGCCAACGCCTACGGCAACGGGACCGCGATCTTCACCAACGACGGGCGGGCTGCGCGGCGGTTCCAGAACGAGGTCGAGGTCGGGATGGTCGGCGTGAACGTGCCGATCCCGGTGCCGGTCGGCTACTACTCGTTCGGCGGGTGGAAGGACTCGCTGTTCGGGGACAGCCACGCTTACGGGCCGGAGGGGTTCCACTTCTTCACACGGACGAAGGTCGTCACGTCGCGGTGGCCGGATCCGTCGCAGGGCGGGGTGAACCTCGGGTTCCCGCGCAACAGCTGAGCTTCGGGTCTCGTGAGGGGCAAGGCCGGTTCTGACGGACTCGTCTGTCAGCGGTCGTGACCGGTACGACCTTGATCAACGGAGGATCGGGGACGTTGAGTCTTAGGTATCTACTGGGTTCGGCCACGGTCGGTCGCAGGCATGGTCCGTGAAGGCCTCCTTGAGGGACCCCAAGAACCCACATGT
>NZ_JBHXJK010000070.1:0-46196 GCF_042723255.1 Amycolatopsis thailandensis | reverse complement strand
TTAGTGAGGCTAACGAGCGATAGCAAAGGTCCCCTGCTCCCCCGCTACCCCTGCGGCCGCACGAACGGGAAAAGCACCGTCTGCCGGATCGACGCTCCGGTCAGCATCATCAGCAGCCTGTCGATGCCGATGCCGAGCCCGCCGGTCGGCGGCATGCCGTGTTCGAGTGCGAGCAGGAAGTCCTCGTCCAGTTCCATCGCCTCGACATCCCCACTCGCCGCGCGCAACGACTGGGCCTCCAGCCGCCGCCGCTGTTCGAGCGGGTCGGTCAGTTCGGTGTAGGCCGTGCCGACCTCGGAACCGAACGCGATCAGGTCCCAGCGCTCGGCCAGCCGTGGGTCCACGCGATGTTGTCGCGTCAGCGGCGAGACGTCGGTCGGATAGTCGGTGTAGAAGGTCGGCAGCACGGTAGCGCCTTCGACCAGGTGCTCGTGCGCCTTCAGCACGAGATCACCGTGCCCGGCCTCCTCGTTCACCGGCACTCCGGCGGCACGGCACAGCCGTCGGAGTTCCTCGACGTACGTCCCCGAGTCGATCTTCTCCCCGAGTGCCGCGGAAACGGCTTCGTGCACCGGGATCACCGGCCAGTCACCGGAGATGTCGTACTCGACGACGTTCCCGTCCGGCCCCGGACGGCGAACGACCTGCGCGCCGTAAGCGGCTTCCGCGGCGTGCTGCACGAGTTCGCGCGTCAAGTTCCGCATGGTGTTGTAGTCGGCATACGCCTGATATGCCTCCAGCATGGTGAATTCCGGGTTGTGCGTCGCGTCGACGCCTTCGTTGCGGAAGTTCCGGTTCAGCTCGAAAACGCGCTCGACCCCGGCCACACACAGGCGTTTCAGGTACAGCTCGGGGGCGATCCGCAAGTACATCCGCATGTCGTAGGCGTTGATATGGGTGATGAACGGGCGGGCGTTCGCGCCGCCGTGCACGGTCTGCAGCATCGGCGTCTCGACTTCGAGATAGTCGCCCTGGTGCAGCCTTTCCCGCACCGCGCGCACCACTGTCGAGCGCATCCGCAGCATCGCCGTCGAGTCCGGGTTCACCGCGAGGTCGAGATAACGCTGCCGCACCCGCGTTTCCGGGTCCGTGAGGCCCTTTCGCTTGTCCGGCAACGGATGCAGGCTCTTCGCCGTAACGGTCCATTCGTCGACGAGCACGGACAGCTCACCGCGTCGCGATGTCACTACCCGCCCGCTCACGCCGACGTGGTCGCCGAGGTCGACGCCCCGCCGCCATCCACCGAGGTCGAGCACGGAGGCGTCGAGCATCAGCTGGATCTCGCCGCTGAAATCCTTGACTCGCGCGAAACAGAGCCCGCCGAGGTTGCGCATCGCGAGCACCCTGCCCGCGACGCGGACCCGGTGATCGGTGTGCGTGTCCGGGTTCAGGCTGCCGAACTTCGAGACGACGTCGCCGAGAAGGTCCTCCCGGGCGAAACCGACCGGATAGGGGTCGATCCCGGCTTCCCGCAAGCTGTCGAGCTTCGCCATCCGCACGCGGACCTGGTCGGGTCGCCGCACCTGTTTCGGCGCCGGGGTGGCCGCGTTCGCGTCGATCCGGTGGACTTCGGCCACGAATTCGTCCGTGACCGTCTCCAGTTTCAGTGCCCGCCCCGACCGTCCCGTCGGGACGAATCCTTCGAGCGCGCCGGCGACGATACCGACCCGCGGCAGCCGTCGAGCCGAGGAATAGCA
This sequence comes from Amycolatopsis thailandensis, assembly GCF_042723255.1. Lineage (NCBI taxonomy): Bacteria > Bacillati > Actinomycetota > Actinomycetes > Pseudonocardiales > Pseudonocardiaceae > Amycolatopsis > Amycolatopsis thailandensis. The sequence goes on along the minus strand of NZ_JBHXJK010000070.1, from coordinate 44,499 downwards.
AAGGAATCGCGGTTCCCAGTCGGGTCCGTACTTGGCGTTGGACCGGTAAAGCGATTCCAGCTGGAAGAACCGTGACGCCATGCTGAGCACGCCACGCCACGCACGCAGCACCGGGCCCGCGCCGATCCGCTCCCCCTCGGAGAAGACCGCACGGAACATCGCGAAGTTCAACGAAATCCGTTGTGCGCCAAGGTGTGAACTCGCCGCCACCACCTCGGCGACCATGTACTCGTTGAGCCCGTTTTCGGCGTCGCGGTCGCGCCGCATCAGGTCGAGCGACAGACCTCGACGGCCCCACGGAACGAACGAGAGCATGCCGCGAAGCTCGCCCTTGGCGTCGTACGCCTCCACCATCACGCTGCGGCCGTCGCTCGGATCACCGAGCCTGCCGAGCGCCATCGAGAACCCGCGTTCGGTCTCGGCGCCGCGCCACTGCTGCGCGTGCAGCAGCAGCCTGGCCATCTCGTCGGCCGGAATTTCGCTGTGGCGCCGGACTTTTGTGGTGTATCCGGCTCGTTCGATCCGTTTGACCGCTTGGCGGACCGAGCGACGCTCCGGTCCGGCGAGGCTGAAGTCGCGGACGTCGAGGACCGCTTCGTCACCGATCTCCAGCGCGCGCAGGCCCGCGTCGGCGTAGACCTTCGCGCCGCGTTCGCTCGCGCCGAGCACACCGGGAGTCCAGCCGTAGGTGCGCGCCTCGTTCAGCCAGGCGCGGATCGCGTCCGGCCAGGCGTCGGGATCGCCGAGGGGATCCGCGCTCGCGACGCTGGTGCCCGCGAGCACGCGGTAGGCGACGGCGGCGCGGCCGTTGGGCGAGAAGACGACACTCTTTTCACGCCGGGTGGCGAAATAGCCGAGAGAGTCGTCTTCGCCGTGTTCGGCAAGAAGGCGACGTACGCGCAGTTCTTCCTCGTCTGTCCTCAAGCGACGGCTGCGCACACCGCGGAAAAGAATGTACAACGCGGCCGTCGCCACGGCTGTCGCACTGAGGTCGAGGACGAGGTCGAGCCAGGCGGGTCCTTCGCCGATGCCGACCTTGCGCAGCTGGATGTTCTCACCGGTCGTGTGGTTGACGACCCACGCGAATCTCGCCCAGGTGTCCACGAGACGTCCCGGGAAGGCCTCACTCAGGCCCCAGCCGACGAGGATGACCGCGGCCAGGCCGCCGAACAGCATGGTGAAACCGTCGCGCCAGGCGCCCGGCGCGAGGCGGGCGGGGAACGCGGGACGCAGCATCCAGAGGAACGCGAACATGCCGATCGAGATCAGGTCGGCGACGGCCAGCACCCACACCTGGTGCGGAATGTGCCGGACCTGCCATGGACCCAGTTTCAGCAGCTCAGGCCACCAAAGCAGGGCGGCCTGGAAGGCCAGCGTCACCGCGAGGCCGCCGATCTGGAACAGCAGCAGAGTGTAGAGAGCCGCACGTTTGCGACGGCGGAGCGCGGCGCCGAGAACGACGAGCAGCAGGACGATGACGAGGCTCGCGTTCGTCGGGATGCTCAGCGCGGAGAAGGCGAAGTCGCCGACCCTGAGCACCGGCCCCTTGACGCCGCCGGCGAGGAGAAGGATCACCGAGAACACGGCCGCGAGCTGCACGAGAGTGGCGACGATTCCGCCCGCCCTCGCCTTCCACGGCGAGACACGGCTCGCTGGGTTTACCATTCTGGCCTTTCGCGGTACTCACAGGTGATCGACAGCTGCTCTTACTTGACGTCACACAACCCCGTGTGGTTGTCAACGAACATCATCCTCTGGTCTGAATTTCATCCACCACAGGCGTGACGGCCCAGTGTGAAGCTGGTCGCAGGACCTTGGGGGCGGTATCCCCGCGTGTCACGCTTTGAGATGTACAGCTCCACGACCCGGGGACCTCTTCGAGGCCTCGAGGGAAGGACGGTCGACAAAGATGTCTGCCACCGAAAAGGATCCCGGCGAACTCGTCGCTCCATACGGTACCGGCGCGGCGCCGCAGAGTACGTCCGGCAAGAAGGTCCGCGTACATCATCTTCGTGACATGAAGGAGCGCGGCGAAACCTGGCCGATGCTCACCGCCTACGACATGTACACCGCCGCACTGTTCGACGAGGTGGGCATACCCGTGCTGCTCGTCGGGGATTCCGCGGCGAACAACGTCTTCGGCTACGACACGTCGCTCCCGGTGACCGTGGACGAACTGCTTCCGCTGGTGCGCGCGGTGACCCGGTCGGTGAAACGGGCGCTGGTGGTGGCCGATCTACCGTTCGGCTCGTACCAGCTTTCGCCGCAGCAGGCGCTGGAGACGTCGGTGCGGTTCATGAAGGAAGGCCGCGCGCACGCGGTGAAACTCGAAGGCGGGCGGAAGTTCGCTCCCCATGTCGAGGCGCTGACGTCGGCCGGCGTTCCCGTGATGGGACATATCGGATTCACGCCGCAAAGCGAACACAATCTGGGCGGCTATCGGGTCCAGGGACGCGGCGAAGCGGCCGACGGGCTGCTCGCCGACGCGCTCGCCCTGGAGGAAGCCGGCGCCTTCGCGGTCGTCATGGAGATGGTGCCCGCCGAAGCGGCGAAGCGGATCACGCACGAACTGAAGATCCCGACCGTCGGCATCGGCGCCGGGCCGGACTGCGACGCGCAGGTGCTCGTCTGGCAGGACATGGCTGGGCTCCGGCGAGGCAAGACCCCCCGCTTCGTGAAGAAGTACGCCGATCTCGCCGGCGTGCTGGCCGGGGCCGCGTCGGCGTTCGCGGAGGATGTCCGGCGAGGCGAGTTCCCGGCTTCGGAGCACTCGTTCCACGACTAACCCGCCCCTGACCTGCAAAAAGAGAGCAAGGGACCTTTGCTATCGCTCCCGCCGAGGAGGGCGATAGCAAAGGTCCCTTGCTCTCTCCGGGGGCGTGTGGATTCGCTCATCCACACGGCCAGTGCGCGGGGTACGGGGTGTGTGGAAATAGGGACACTCAACGTCCCTATTTCCACACACCCACCGCCTAGGCGCCGGGCCACCAGGCGCGACCCTCCTTTAGTTGTTCACGTATATGAACTTCAATCATGTCCTTGACTCGCGTTCGTAAAGAGGCTTAACGTCTAGCCCGTCGCCGCCACGACCGAGCTTCGATCCCTCGACGAGGAGGACCACGGATGCGTGTTCGTGAGCGGGTTCTGGCCATCACGGCCGGTGTCACCCTGCTGTCGACGCTGGCCGCGTACCCCGCACAGGCCGCGACGGTCCGCGTAGGGACTTCGGAGCAGCTCTCGACGGCGCTTGCTTCGGTCACTCCGGGCACCGTCATCGAGCTAGCGGCCAACACGACCTTCGCGGGCAACTTCAAGGCGGCGAAGAGCGGCACGTCTGGCAGCCGGATCACACTGAAGGGGCCGCGAAGCGCGATCATCAAGGCTTCGGCCGGGCGCACCCTCGAACTCACCGGCAGCTACTGGAACCTGACCGGCTTCACCCTCACCGGTGGCCAGAAGGGCCTGATGGCGACGGGCGTCAAGAACACCGTCGTCGACGGCATCAAGGTCGCCGGCGTCGGCCACGAAGGCATCCACTTCCAGTACACGAGCACCGACAACGTCGTGAAGAACTCCGAGGTGACCGACACCGGCCGCGAGTACGCGGGCTACGGCGAGGGCATCTACTTCGGTTCCGCGAAGGGCAACTGGCCCGGCGGCACACCCGACCGCAGCGACCGCAACAAGGCGCTGAACAACAAGATCGGCCCGAACGTGCGAGCCGAGTCGATCGACATCAAGGAAGGCACCACCGGCGGCGAACTGCGCGGCAACGTCTTCGACGGTGCCGGCCAGAGCGGCGAGCACTTCGCCGACAGCTGGGTGGACCTGAAGGGCAACAACTACGTGGTCGCGGACAACCGGGGCAGCAAGGTCTTCGTGCACGACGCGACCTACGGCGGCTTCGAGGTCCATGTCCAGCTCGACGGCTGGGGCCGCGACAACACCTTCTCCGGCAACACCGCGGACGTGCGGTCCAGCTACGCGTACGGCTTCTATCTAGTGAAGGCCGCTACGGGGAACAAGGTCTGCGCGAGCAACAAGGTGACCGGTGCCGGAAAGGGATTCGCGAACGTGGCCGCCACGGCGGGCTGCTGACGCGATCGAAGACCGGGGGCCCGCTCAGCCCGGCGGCGGGGGCGGGCCCCCACCCTTCGCGCACGCGCCGATTCGGGCACAGTGGTCGTATGGACGACCTCTACCCGCCGATCCATGTACGCGCCGAGGGCACGCTCGACGTAGGTGACGGGCACCGGATCTACTGCCAAGAGGCCGGGAACCCGGACGGCAAACCCGTGGTCGTCCTGCACGGAGGCCCTGGTAGCGGCATTTCCCCCATGGCCAGGCGGCATTTCGATCCCGAGACCTACCGGATCATCTTGTTCGACCAGCGCGGTAGCGGCCGCAGTACTCCGCACATCGGCGAACCGGACGTCGACCTCTCGGCCAACACCCTCTGGCACCTCGTTTCGGACATGGAAAAACTACGCGAAAGGCTGAATCTCGAGGAGTGGCAGGTCTTCGGTGGATCATGGGGCGCGACCCTCGCCCTCGCCTACGCCGAGACCCATCCGAGCCGCGTCACCGAGATCATCCTGCGCGGCGTCTTCACTGTCCGGCGCAGCGAACTCGATTGGATCTACGGCGGCGGCGCCGCGAACCTCTTCCCCCGTGAGTGGGAAGACTTTCTCGCGCCGATACCCGAAGATCGCCGAGGCAACCCGATGTCGGCCTACCGCGAACTCGTCTATCACCCCGACAAGGCGATCCGGGAGCGTGCCGCGATCGCCTGGAGCACCTGGGAAGGCGCGATCGTGAGCCTGCGCCCGGATCCGGCGTTCCACAATCAGTACGCGTCGCCTGGCTTCGCTGTCACCTTTGCGCGGCTCGCGCTGCATTACTTCTGCCATGGTGCGTGGCTTGAGGAAGGACAGTTGATCCGGGAAGCCGGGAAGCTGTCCGGGATTCCCGGTGTGATCGTGCAGGGACGGTACGACGCGGTGTGCCCGCCGGTGACGGCCTACGAACTGCACCGGGCTTGGCCGGACTCGAAGCTGGAAATCGTTGAAGCGGCAGGGCATGCGGTGACGGATCCGGGGATGCTGGCGGCACTTCGGGAGGCGACGGATTCCTTTCGCTGACATGACCCGCTGCCCGATCGAGCACGATGGGCAGCAGGTCACCCACTGCTACTTCCGACGACGGCGTTCGAGCTGCGCCTGAGCACCTTCCCTGACTATCTCACAATCCGAGTCGAGTGCGCGGGTCAGAGCCTGTTCAGCCTCCGGCCCCGCGATTTCCCCGAGTCCCCAAATCGCTTTGGTCGCAAGCGCGCGAGACTCATCATAGTCGAGGTAATCCGGTACCCATTCGGTCGCAAGGTAAAGCGCGTCGACAGCCAAATTTGTCTTCAGTCGCCCCAGCAGAGTGACCACGTCTTCGTGTTTCACATGCCAGTCCTCGTAGAATAGCCTCAGCAGCGGCTCGATGTGGTCATCCGAGATACCGAACGAGAAACAGACGACAACAGCTGCTTCGACTTCCCTTCGTTCACGCGACTCGAACGACTGCCTCAGCAACCGCACTCCGAGCGCCTTGCCGTCCGAATCCCCGAAATGCCGGAGCACCTCGTCGGGTTCCGCGGCCCTGCCGACTCCCGGCATACGCATGAGCGAAAAGATCAGTTCCATTTCCTCAGGCTTCATTTCGCGACTCGCGCCCAACCGAGAATGCGATCATTGAATACGTCGAGCGCGGCGCCCCGCCCGAGGCCGATATTGAAATCATCTCCTTCTCCCTTGAAGAAAGCAGATTTCTTGGCCCACCCCTTGGAGACCAACGGCATCCCGGGGAAGGCGCTCGAAGCTTGATCCGAAAAGTCTCGAACCCCGATTTTCGCCAGGGCATCCAAGGTTCCTTTGCTCGTGGTGAACTGAACCATCACTCCGTCGTAGGCGGACGAGAATGACTTCCTGGTCGAGATGAATGTCTCGGCAGTCGCAGGAACTCGGCCGGTGGCCTCGAACTGATCGAAGTGCTCTTTACTCATCGTCCGATAGTATGTCTCGTCGCAATTGTGCGTGAGGACCGGTGTCTGGCCTGCGACGACGAAGTAAGTGTGGTCCGTGTCGACGGTCAGGTTGTAGACCCGCCGCTCCTCCGACCAAGACCGCGTCCCCGTAACAGTGGCGTCCCGGTGATCCCCGGTCTCGAGCCGATGCCCGGCCTTCAGATCGATAGCGTGCGACCACCGCTTCTCCGACTCGACCCAGAACGGATGCTCGTCCGTCGCCACCATGGACCCGCGATCGGCACCACTCGCGACACCGACTTCCACCAGGGTCCGCTGGCTCGCGTGCGAACGGGCATCCGTCACCACCCGGACAGCGGTGCGCCCCGTCGTCGGATCCTTCGCCAGGACCTTGTCCCCGACCTTGACGTCCTTGATCGGCTTACGGGATCCGTCGCCCATCACCACCAGCGTGTTCGGATCGAAGCTGTTGCTGGTCGCGCACTTCCCGGCAGGGCTGCTCGACGACTCGTCGTGGTGCTTGCCCCGTCCCTTGTTCCGCCCGGCCAGACCACCCACGCCGGAAAGCAGGTCCTCCGGAGAGACGCCCGACTGAGCGATCTCCGACACCGCCGTCACGGTCTCCGCGACGTTCAGGACGACGTTCCCGTCCCCGACCACCTGCTTCTTGAAGAAGTCGAACACCTGGCCGGAATCCTGCACATTGGCCTTGAACGACTGCACGATCCGAGCCGGCACCAGGGGCGACGAAGACACCATGTCCGTCCCCTTGAAGACCGGTTTCAACGCCGCCTTCAAAGTCGGGATCGGATTCCGCTTCGCCGCCTTCTCCGCGGCACCACGGGCAGCCGCCGCGACGGCCTTCTTCTTCGCCAGGATCGCCGCGGCTCGTCGTGCCGCGGCCGCGGCGGCCGCTGCGGCGGCCTTACGTGCGGCCGCGACGGCGGAAGCCTTGCGAGCGGCGGACGCGGCCGCGTCACCGGCGGTTCGGCGGGCCGCGCCGGCGACGTCGTCGCCATAGCGGCGACCGAGATCGATGGCGTCGTCGGCGTACCGGCCGGCCCGACGGCCGCCGCCGATGAAGTCGCCTGCCTTGCGTGCCCACTTCGCGGCCGTCGCGGCGTTGCCACCGAACGGGATGGCGCCCGCGGCGGACCACGCGGCGTTCTCCCAGTCTCCCTCCACCGCGTAGATCGCGGCGTTGGCGAGGTCGGCGATCTCACCGATGCCGGGGATCATGCCCGCCACGTCCAAGGCGGTGTGCACGATGCCGCCCGCCTTGTCCCACAGGTCGCTGAACCAGCCGTGACCGTCCGGGTCGAAGAAGTTCAGCGGCGAGCCGAGGACGTACGAGTACCGGTTCGCGCTGATGGACGGCGAGAACGGCAGCTCGATGCTGTCGCGGGAGGCGAAGGTGCCGGATCCCGGCTGGTACCACCGCGCGCCCATGTTGACGTTGCCGTTGTCGGGATCCGTCCAGTCGCCCTGGAAGCCGACAGATCGCGCGGCACCGGTCGACGCGATCCGCTTGCCGTACGGGTCGTACGCCGTCGAGTCGACGACACCACCCGACGCGGGCGCCAGGGCACCGACGACGTCGCCGTGCCGGTCGGAAAGCGTGAGCCGGGAGTCCGAGCCCTGCGAAAGCGACAGCAAGGAACCGTCGGGACCGCGACCGAAGCGTGAACTACCGTCGCTGACCGCGTCCCTTTCCATGCCCGCGTAGGAGAACTGTTGGCCGCCACGGGTCGCGAGGCGGTCGAGATCGTCGTAGGTGTACTCGGTCGAACCGAACTTCACCAACCTGTCGAAGCCGTCGAAGGAGTACTTCTCCTCCAGACCCGACGAGGTGCGCGAAGCCAGCGAGCCGCGCGGCGAGTACGCGTAGGTGTAGTCGCCGTCCGCGAGGACGCGGTTCCGTTCGTCGTACGTGGCGTTCTTGGCGCCCGCCTTGACCCGGTTCCCGGAGTCGTCCCAGCCGTACTCGGTCGCCTTCCCCGCGGGGTCGGTCCACGAGAGCATCCGCCCCTGGTAGTCGTAGGAGTAGCTGTTCTGCCCCGAACCGGCCAGCCCCGTGGTGCTCTTCGTCTTGACCCGGTCGTTGGGGTCGTAGGTGTAGGCGATCGAGGAAAGGACCGTGCCGTCGGCTTCCTTGAGGACATCGGACTTCGGCCGCGCGAGGTTGTCGTAGTCGTAGGTCCGGACCCGGCCCCCGCCGTAATCGACGGTCTTGACCTTCCCCGCCTCGTTGTAGCCGTACGTGAGCCGGCCACCGGTCGCGCCGTCGGTGACGGAATCCAGCCGCCCGTTGAGGTAGCCGTAGCCGGTGGTCCCGGCAGCGTCCTTGCGAGTGCTGAGACGCCCGGCGGCGTCGTACTCGAACGACGAGTTGCCGGAGGTTCCCGTCGCGGTCAACAGACCGCCACGGTCGTTGTAGGTGAATCCGTTCTGACCGGCCACCATCAGCCGGCCGTCGGCGTCGTAGGCACGCTCCTTGGTCTTCGTCTGCGCTTCCGCGCCCGAACCGGACTCGGTGAGCATGCGGTTGAGAGCGTCGAATGTCCGGTCCCGGGTCACGTTGCCGGGCGCGGTCAGCCGCGTCGCGTTCCCCGCCGCGTCATAGGACTGGGTCCAGGTCCGGTCCGCCGCCGCGGGGTGCGCGGTGGTGGACGGCTCGATCACCGACTCCGGCAGATTCAGGCTGTTGTAGGTGAAGACCGTCTTGTTCGCCCGGCCGTCGGTGAACCTGGTGCGGTTCCCGGCCGCGTCGTACCCGAAGGACGTCGTGATCGACTTGCCGTCGGCGACGGGTTCGACCTGGTTCGACAGCCGGTTCGCCGCGTCGTAGGAGAAAGTCGTGACACGCTTTTCCCAGTCCTCGGCCGTCTTCACGTTGCCGGCGAGGTCGTAGGTGAACTTGCGTTCCCGCAACGCGGGTTTGGTGGGATTCCAGTCGGCGTCGACGTCGAACTCGGATACCCGGCGACCGGCCAGGTCGTAGTTGAACCGCTTCGTGGCACCCGCGCCGTCCGTCGCCCGGACCTGCCGACCCTGCCGGTCGTAGCCGGCTTGGGTCTTCACTCCCGCCGGGTCGAGCGTGGTGATCAACTGGTTCAGTTTGTCGTAGGTGCTCGTGGCCTTCTCGCCGGCCGGGTTCTCGACCAGGACGACGTTGCCGGCGTCGTCGTAGCGGTACTTGGTGGTGTAGTTGACCTTGGTCGTGGCCGGTTTCGGAAACCGCTCCACCGCGGTCGACGTGGCCTTGCGGCCCAGTTCGTCGTACGTCGCTTCGACCCGGGCCCCGGTCGGCGAAGTCGCCGACAGCGGGAGACCGGTCATCGTGTACGAGTACTTCCACACCCCGCCGGCGGTGCCGTCGACCTGCGGATCCTGCCGCTCCAGCAGCCTTCCCAGCTGGTCATAGCGCAGCTCGGTGGTGTGGCTCCGCGCGTCGATCTGCTTGATCACGCGCCCCACGGCGTCGTACCGGAGCTCCTTGCTCGGGGTGATCGGCGCGGTGCCCCCGGGCGGCGTGTACGACGGCAGGCTCGACTTGACCAGCCGGCCGAGCCGGTCGTACTCCGCCGTGGTGACCCGGCCGAGCGGGTCCTTCGTGTGCGTGACCGAACCGAAGGTGTCGTAGCCGGTGACCATGGTCGCCTGTGCGTCGGCGGCCGCGCCACCGCCGGACTCGGTACGGACCTTCGGCCCCGTGGCCCGGATGGGCCTGGCCAGCTCGTCGTACTCCATCGTCGTGGTGAAGGCGGCCAACGGCTCCCGGTCGGTGTTGCCCCGGGGATCGGTCACGCTGACGGGCATCCCGCGCTCGTCGTACTTCCACCGCGTGATCAGTTTTTCTTGACCATTGTGGACGGTCTGTTCGGTGCGCTTCCCCGCGGAGTCGTAGAGGAAATCCGTGGCTTCGGTGACGTTCGCCTGTCCGGCCCCGGTGTTCGAGGGGTTCCCGGACTTCTCCGAGCGGACGACGTTGCCGGCGCGGTCGTAGGTGAAGTGCGTACGACGTTCGAGCCCGCCCGAGTCCTCGTTCGTCACGGTGAGCCTGCTGACGGCGTCGTACTCGTAGGTCGTGGTCCTGTTGCCCGCGGTGGTCTGCTTGGTCAGGTTTCCGGCACCGTCGTAACTGTTGTTCTCCAGCAGGACGTCGCGGACGTTCCCGGTGACCGGATCGCTGTACCCCTCGGCCACCACCTGTGCGATGAGGTCGTTGGCGTAGTAGTTGTTCCGCGTCTTCCTGCCCATCGCGTCGACGTGCAGGATCTGCCTGCCCGACTCGTCGTACTTGAACGATTCGAGCACCGTCGGCTTGGAGTTCCCCGGATCGGTGTCGCCCTCCCCCTCGCCGGGCCTGCCGTCGCCGTCGGCCGGGTCGACCACGCCGCCGTGCCAGCCGTGCAGCCGGACCTCCGCGACCTCGTTCCGAGCCGTGTACGTGTACGACCTCTTCACACCGCTCGCGTCGATCACGAACATCCGGTTGCCGAAGACGTCGAAGCCGTATCGGGTTTCCTTGCCCTCGGGGTTCACGACGTGGACGAGCCTGCCGTGATCGTCGTATCCCCGCGTCGTGACCCGCGGCCGGTCGCCGCCGGTGAGGTCCGAGACCTCTTCCCGCTCGATGTTCCCGTCCTTGTCGTACGACGTCACGGTGCGGGCGGTGTGCTTCACCCCGGTGACGGGGTTCGTCGTCCCCGGCCCGGTCTCCGCGACCACCCTGGAGAACTCGTCGTACTCGTAGGTGGTCTTGATGCCGTCGGGATGGGCCTTCGTGTAGACCGTGGCCGATGTCTTGCGCCCGCCCGCGTCGTAACCGAAGCGGGTGCGCATCCCGTTCTGTTCCTGGATCTCACCGAGATCGCCGGTCCGGTAGTACCGGTAGACCGTGTTGTCGCCGAGCGAGCCGCGCGTCAACGCCGGCAGGTCGGCCGGGACCGGACGGAGCGGCTCGTCGAGTGACGGCTCGGTGCCGTCGGTGTAGGTGTGCGTGACGGAGCCGCCGTCGGGCATCAGCTGGGTGAGCAGGTCGCCCTTGGCGGTGTAGGTGTACGTCGTCAGGAACCGGTTGTCGTCGGCGTTCGCCGACCTGCCGTCCCGGCTCCACACGACCTTGTCGTTCCGCGGGTCCAGTGGATTGGCCGGGTCGAGGAAATAGCCGAAGTACTCGGTCTGGCATTTCGTCGCCATCTGGCAGGTCCGCTTGCTGGCCACGTTCCCGCGCTTGTCGAAACCGAGCACGACCTCGTTGAGGTTCTCGGAGACGATGGTGCTCTGATTGCCCTCGTCGTCGTAGTCGTAGCTGCGGATGCCGTAGCGGGGCTCCTCCGCCGACCCGCCGGGATTGTCTTCCGGACGCACGCCGAGCCCCAGCGGAGTGACCATGCGCAGGATCCGGCCCCGGACGGGGTCGTAGTCGTAGGTGTGGTCGCGGTTCCCCGGATCCGTGAACTTCACGGTCCGGATCAGGTTGTTCTCCTCACCGGTGATCACCGGGGCGCCGAGCCGCCAGACCCCGCCGTTGCGATCGGTGTAGTTCTTCACCCGCTCGTTGACCGTGTCGTACTCGATCTCCGACGCGACCCTGCCGCTGGGCATGACGATCTTGCTCAGCCCTTCGGACGGCTGCGCGGCTTGGAAATGCTCCCGGACCACCGTGTCGCTGAGCGGCTTGCCGTAGACGGCGATCTCGTCGATGGCACCGGTGAAGTACCCGTGATCGTTGGCGGGCTTCGCCGGCCAGTTGCCCGCGATGAACCCGGCCCCGGCGTACACCTTGGTCTGGTTGCCGTGGTCGATCACGCCCTGCTTCGTCCCCGCCTGGACGCCGTCCAGGTGGAGCGTCTGGGTCGCCAGAGCCCCGGAAAGCACCACATGGTGCCATTTGCCGTCGTTGACCGAGGCGGCGGTGCGGATCGGATTGGTCGTGCCGTCGGAGAACTGGCCGTACAGTTTGCCGTCCGTGCCGACGTAGAGCGCCGGGGTGTAGGCGTTCTGGAGCGCGCCGGTGATCTCGTCCTGCTGATAGCCCAGCAGCACACCGGATCCGGTGGTCTTGAACCACAGTTCGACCGCGAGGTCCCTGCTCTTCTTGACCACGCCGTCCTGAAGCTGCAGCACCGAATTCGAGCCGTTGAAGGTCGCCGCGGTGTCGGCCGAACCGGGCAGCGCGCCGGGGGCGCCCAGGACGACGTTCCGGTACTTCCCGTTGTCCTTGCCCCGATTGAAGGCCACCTGGCTGACCGCGACGTCCCCGGTCAGGTCACCGAGCCGCCAGTACGCGTCAGGGGACGCGTCGTTCACGACCGTGCGGAACCTGGACTGGTCCGTGTACTCGTACTGGGTGGAGTTGCCCCTGGGGTCTTCGACCCGCCGCAGCCGGTTTCCTTCGTAGAAGTACTTCCAGTTCCGCACCTGGCCGTTGTTCTCGGTCGCGAAGACACTGGCGACCTTTCCGTCCTGGACCATGAAGACCAGTTGCCGTTCACTGGCGATGTCGAGGACCCGGGACAGGTTGTTCCCGTCCCACTGCACGATCGCGCCGCGCCCGACCCCGTCGGTGTACCCGGTCAGCCTGCCCGACGAGTCGAAGCGGTAGGTGGTCGCGGTCTTGTCGGTGAGCCGCCATCCACCGTCCGATGTGGATGCGAAGTCCGCGAAACGTCCTTGTGGAGGCGCGTAACTGCCGTCGGGGTTGAGGCCGAAGCGCAGTTGCTGCCCGTCGGGATAGGTGACGAGGGTGTTCCCCGCGTAGTCGCGGGCCACCTTCATGTCGAACTTCGTCGCCCAGCCCGTGCCGAACCAGTGGTCACGCCGCGGGTCCAGCGAGTTGTACGTGCGGGTCACGCTCAGTTCGGGGCCCGCTGTCGGGAGCTGGACGTCGACAGCGCTCGAATAGTAGTTGCCCACCATCGGGTCGAAGTCGCGGTCGGATCCGCTGTGCGGCGTCATCGCCATATGCGAGGTGATCGCCGGCTGCGGAACCGCGCTGAGGATGGCACTGAACGGGAGCGGCTCGCTCTCGTTGGCACCGTCGTAGGCGAACGACCGCCAGAGATAGATCTTGTTCCAGAACAGTTTCTTGTCCGGGACCGTCCACGTGGGATTCGACTGGTAATCGGAACTGAAGCAGTCGACGGGATTGTCGTCGTCACCCTTGCGGCACACCTCGAACCGGTACTTCAAGGTGCTGCCGGGCGGTGGGTCGACGTCGATGCCGTTGGCCCACAGCTGCGGTGTCAGCGTCTGCACGGACGCGCCGTTGGGCGGGTACTGGTGCTTGATGAACGGCGGCACGTCGTAGACGTCGAGCCCGATCCGCGCCGGTGCGACCTGGTGGTCGGTGAAGTAGTCCTCGGGTTTGCGGATCATGCTGAAGTCGAGCAGATAGCTGCCCACGTCGATCTTCTGGATCTCGGCGTCGAGTGTCACGGACGCCCCGCGCGCCACCGTGCCGGGCAGCTGGGCGGCCACCGCGGATCCGCGCGCGTTCCCGTTCCGGTCGAAGACGCGGTAGCCCAGCGCGAAATCGGCGGGAGTCCACGCCTGCGCGCCCCGGTTGGTCACGGTGATCTTGACCCTGCCCGAGGCGGCCCGGGTCACCGGGGGCTCGGGGGTCGCGCGGTCGACGCGGTACTCGGCGTTGTACGGCGAGTGGGTCACGTACAGCCGCGGCGGGTTGGCCGTGCCGAACCCGGTGAACCGCTTCCACGCGGCCGGATCGGTCGGGGCCTGCAGGGCGAGGCCGTGGTTGGCCGCGCCGGACGCCCACTGCTGGACGAGCTCCCTGCCGCCGGTGCCCAGATCGACGAGCTCGTGCGCGGTCGGGCAGTTGGACCTGGTCGCCAGTGGCGCCATGTAGCCGTGCGAGAACGTGCCGCTCCCGAGCGCGGCGCCGATCGGCGGCGTCCCGGACGAACCCCAGTCCCCGGTGACCTGGTGCACGTACAACGGGCGGGGGGTGCAGGAACCGGACCAGAAGTTGGTCAGCTGCAACTGGGCGCCGAAGATCCGGTTGTCCTTCAGGTCACCGCCGATCCCGCCGAACCGGAGATAACTCGAAGCCGTCTTGCCGCCACTACGCCCGACGCGCAGCTCTGTCGCGTTGGTTTGCCGCTGCCCGTTCTCCACCACCAGGTTGCCGGTGCTGACCGACTCCTTGACCACGGTGGGGTCGACCCGCACGGGGTAGACCCGCGCCGGGTCGCGCAGCCACGCGGAGTCCAGTTCCACGCGCAGGATCTGGCGGCCGTCGCGGGGCACCAGCCGGTAGGTCACGCCGTAGGACGTCGCGGGCTCGCCGCTTTCCTGGCGGCTCGAGTCGAGCATGTAGCCCGCCGGGACGCGCAGGACGATCGCGCCCGCCTGGTCGACGAAGACCACCGCGCCGTCGACGATCCTCGCTTCGAGACCCTTCAGATCGAGGGCGAACTCCCAGGCGTGCGGAGCGTCGGGGCGCTTGAGGACGAACCATTCCTTGGCCGCGCCCGCGGAGAATTCGACTTGCAGGTCCGCGTTCGGCAGGACGTCGGAGTAGCCGACGGTGGCGCCCTCCGCGCGGCCGGCCGAAGCCCGCGCACCCAGCAGGGTGAAGGCGGCTTCCTGCCCGGCGCCCGGGGTCACCCGCATCGAGCCCGCCGTCTGCCCCATGTGGACCTGGAGCGCGTCACCCGCCTTGCGCCACCCGCCTGCCTGGTCCGGCACCGCGCGCGGGTCCACGACGCCGTAGCCGCCTTCGGGCAGCGGATAGTTCAGCGGGTCCTGGCCGTACACCGTCGTCTGGGTGCCGTCGGGGTTGTCGTAGACGCTGCTGTGCGAGGTGCGCTGCCCCGGCAGTTCCCGGCTCGCCTTGTCGTCGAATCCACGCACCTGCGTGGTGGGCGGCGGAACGGACTTGGCACTGTTGCGCTTGTCCGTCGCGGGTTCGGGGAAGGTCAGCGGCGGGTACTTCGACTGGAGCGAAGCGGCCGTCGCGCGGTTGACCGCGGGCGCGGCGGCGCTGTCGAGGGTCGGCCGGTCCGGAACGTTCTCCGCCGATCCCGACTGCTGCTCGGGCGCGTCGGCCGCGATTTCCGCGTCGTCCGGCGAGGCGAACCGCTGCGATCCCGCCGGCCCCAGCGTCGCGACCAAGGCGACGATCAGCAGCAACGCGAGCATCGCCCGGAGTCTTGCGCGCAGGACAGGTCCACGACGGATCCGCTTCATGACTTCCCCCCTTGGGATGTCCACCCAGGACAGCCCTCGGCTCCTTCAGAGCAGGTCGGTGAGTTGATATTGGTGGGCCGCGAAGAGTCCGGGCAAGTCCCTTTCGCGAAGTTGGGCCGAATGGCCGTGACCGATTGGGCACAGCCACCCAGTCAAACGTGCATCGAACTTCTGTTCGACACCTCAATTAGCACGAAGAAGAGTGGGACTCGTCACAATGCGCCGCCAGGCACGGAACAAATCACGCTTTCGGCCGAATGACGACACGTGGGCCAGCCGCTAGCGTCCGCCTTGCTCACAAACAGAAACGAGGGCGCTGGGGGCGGAACGTCGCGTCGCGTTACAGAATGGGCAACTCTGTCGCGCACTCGCAGTTTTGTGCATTCGTGAGTACTTTCCGCGCAAGGCACTCTCCGTATTCGGAGAAGGAAGGTCCAATGCGGACTCGAAGATCCCTGGTCGTCTCCGCGGCCGCCACGGTGCTGCTCGGCACCGTGGTCACGACAGCGCCCACGGCACACGCCGCGCCGGTGCTGCCCGCGGGGTTCGCCCTGTTCGACACCCCCACCGGCCAGCAAGCCGGTGACCTCACCGACGCCGCCTATCTCCCGGACGGGAGCGTGCTGACCACGGGACGGCTCGGCTCCGTCCGGGTGACCCCGCCGGGCGGCCAGCCGATCCAGATCGCCTCGCTTCCGGTGCACAGCGCGGGTTCGCTCGGTCTCACCGCCATCGCGGTCGCGCCGGACTTCGCCACCAGCCGCGCGGTCTATACCACCCGCGCGGTGCCGACCGGTTCCACCGCGGTGTTCCGTCTCAGCAGGTGGAAGGCGGACGGCGGCGACGTCCCCACCTCGTTGTCGGCGGAGTCCACGGTCCTGGAGATCCCGGTCAACGCCGACAGCAAGGGCATCCAGGACGTGGCCGTGGACCCGTCGGGCACTTCGCTGTGGGTCGCCGTCGGTGACAACGCGGCCGTCCGCTCCCACACCGACGCCACGAAGGACAACGTCGACAAGTTCGCGTTGCGGGCCTTGGACCCGGCCCATCCGACGGGCAAGATCCTCCGGGTCGGCCTCGACGGCCGCGGGGTGCCGGAGAACCCGTTCTACGACTCGGCGGCCACCGAGTCCTGGAAAAGCCGCAACTACGTGAGCGGGCTGCGTGACCCGCGGATCGCGCTCGATCCCCGCGGTGGCGTGATCGTCACGGACATCGGCTGGGCCGCCCGCCACGAGGTCGACCTCGCCTTCCCCGGGCAGAATCTGAAATGGCCCTGCTGGGAGGGGACGACCCAGACGCCGGGCTATCGCGACACGCCGGAATGCGCCAAGGTCGCGAACGTCAAGCCGGCGGGCGAAACGGTGCACGGCACCGCGGATACCCTCGTGGGTGGCGTTCCCTACACCGGTATCTCCTATCCCGCGGCTTATCGCGGAATTCATTTCGTGGCCAACAAGGGTGCGCAGACCCTTTCCACGCTGGGGTTCGACGAGGGGGGCACCGTCACCCAATCCCTCACGACCGTGGCCTCCGCGATCGGTGAACCCGTATCGGTCCTGGCCGCTCCGAACGGTGACATCGTCATGGCCGACACGGCCACCGCGAAGCTGCGCAGGCTGAGCTACAAAACCGCCAACAAGGCACCCCGCGCGGCGTTCACCGCTACCACCGATCCGGCCACCCGCACGGTTTCGTTCGACGCGACCACGTCGGACGACCCTGATCGCGAAGGTCTCGACTACCAGTGGACCTTCGGTGACGGCACCACCGGAACCGGGAAGACCGTGAGTCACCCGTACTCGGCGGGAGACCCCGTGACGGTGAGCCTCGCGGTGAGCGACCCGCACGGCGCGGTGTCGAACGCCAGCCAGACGGTCGTCCCCGCCGAGGCGAGCCCCACGATCGATCTCCTTCCGCCGACGTCGACGGTCTTCTCCGCCGCCGAGACGGTCCCGGTCGGTGCCGACGCGAACGATCCGGCCGACGGACCGCTCACCGTGAACTGGCGCGCGGAGCGGATGCACTGCCCCCGCAACGCCGTTTGTGAGATCAACCAGCTCAGGACCGGCAGCGGGCCCGCGTTCTCCCTGGGTTTCCCGAGCGAGACCGACACCCGTGTCCTGATCACCGCCACCGCGACGAACACCCGCAACGTCAGCACCAGCAAGCAGTACGTCGCGAACCCGCGGCTGGCGCGCCTCGTCGTCGCCGGGAACCATCCGGCCCAGTTCAGGATCGGCCCCAACCAGGAATCCAGCCGCGAAGAAGCCGGCCGCCTGGTGACGGTCGGGGCCCCGGTTCTCATGACGGCGCCGACCGTCTCGCTCGACACGGCGAACTTCGTCAAGTGGGCGGACAACCAGAGCACGGAGCGGACCCGGCAGATCGTCATGCCCGGCGGCGGTCTCGTCCTGCGGGCCGACTATCAGACCCCGATCCAGAAGCGGTACGCCGACGAGGCGCCGCTCCGTGCGCTGGTGGGCACTCCGGTGGGCATCGAGTTCATCGAAGGCGACGGTCACTGGCAGCTGTACACGACAGGCCGTCTCTACTGGACGCAGTTGTACGGCGTGAAGGCCGTCTCCGGGGAGATCCTGACCAAGTTCGTCACGCTCGGCGCCCACTCCTTCCTCGGCTCTCCGTCCACGGACGAGCTGGTGGCCCGGGCGGAAAACGGTCGCTACAACGACTTCACGGGCGGCCCGACCACCGGCGTCGGCTCGATCTACTGGACTTCCAGTATCGGGGCCATGGCCATCTACGGTGGCATCCGGGCCAAATGGCTGGAGGCCAACGCCGAGGCCGGACCACTCGGCTTCCCGACCACGGACGAACTCAGCACGCCCGACGGGATCGGCCGCGTCAACCACTTCTTCAGAAACAACGCTTCGATCTACTGGTCCGCGGCGAGCGGCGCGCACTACATCATGGGCCGGATCTGGCAGAAGTGGGGTTCGCTGGGCTGGGAGACGTTCTTCGGCTACCCGACCACCGACGAGACGGCGACACCGGACGGGGTCGGCCGGTACAACCACTTCAGCGCGAACGGCTCGATCTACTGGTCGCCGTCGACGGACGCCTTCGAGATCCACGGGTCGATTCGCGACCGCTACAAGGCGCTCGGCTGGCAAGACGGCCTCGGCTACCCGATCACCGACGAGACGGGGACGCCGGGTGGCACCGGGAAGTACAACCACTTCCGACAGGGCGGCTTCGATCACTCGATCTACTGGCGCTGGGGCACCAACGAGGCCTGGGAGGTCAAGGGAGCGATCCGGCTGCGCTGGCGGGACCTCGGGTGGGAGACGTCGTATCTCGGCTTCCCCATCAGCGGCGAGTACAACACGCCGACCGGTAAGCGCAGTGACTTCCAGTACGGCTACATCACCTACAACGGAACGACAGGAGCGATCGAAGACCGTCGGTACTGAGTGAACGCCGGTGCGGCCCGCGCGGGTCGCACCGGCGTTTTCGCTGCTACAGCCGTCCGCCCGAAGTCGTGTCGCCGGAAAGGCGTTGCGCCAGATAGACCGGCACCGTCGAAGCCAGGATCAGGACCGCCGCCACCACGTTGACGATCGGTGCCTGGTTCGGCCGGAACAGGTTGTTCAGGATCCAGATCGGCAGGGTCTCCAGCCCGGTCCCGAGGGTGAACGTCGTGACGATGATTTCGTCGAACGACAGCGCGAAGGCCAGCAAGCCGCCGGCCAGCAGTGCCGAGCGCAGCATCGGGAAGGTCACCAGCCGAAACGTCGTGAGCCCGTCTGCGCCGAGGTCCATCGACGCCTCTTCGAGGTTGCCGCCCATTCGCCGCAACCGCGCGACGACGTTGTTGAACACCACCACGATGCAGAAAGTCGCGTGCGCGACGATCGCGGTGAACAGGCCGAGGTCGATGCCGAGGATCGTGCGGAAGGCGTTGTTCAGCGCGATACCGGTGACGATGCCGGGCAGCGCGATCGGCAGGATGATCAGCAGCGACACCTGGTTGCGGCCGAAGAAGCGGTACTTCTGCAACGCGAACGCCGCCATCGTGCCGAGTACCAACGCGATCGCCGTCGCCGCGAGTCCTGCTTGGACACTCGTGCCCAGCGCGTTCAGCGCGCCCTCGTTCTCCGCGGCCCGGCCCCACCATTCGAGGGTGAAGCTCGACGGCGGCCAGCCGAAGGTGGTGTCCGCGTTGAACGAATTGAGCAGGACCACCAGCAGTGGGAAGTAGATGACCGCGAGGCCGAGCACGAGCGCGGCGAGCAGGATGTACTTGGTCGTGCGGGAAAGCCGCATCGCGCGCTCCTACAGGTTGTCCAGCGCACCCGTGCGGCGCACGGCGGCGAGGTAGGCGAGCATGATCACCACGGGCACGGTCGCGACGGTCGCCGCGAACGGCAGGTTGTTGGCGGCGCCGATGTTGTCGTAGACCACGTTGCCGAGCATCTGCGACGTGCCCCCGACGATCTTCACCGCGATGTAGTCGCCCAGCGACAACGAAAACGTGAAGATCGAGCCCGCGACGACGGCCGGGAACGTCACCGGCAGCACCACCGAGCGGAACGTCCGGAACGGGCGGGCACCGAGGTCACCCGACGCGTCCACCAAGGAGTTCGGCAGCCGCTCCAGGCCCGCGTAGATCGGCAGGATCATGTACGGCAGCCACAGATACGACAGGGTGATCACCGTCGCGAGCACGCCGTAGCCGGGGGTGTCGAGGCCGAACGGGTTGAGCAGCCAGTGCAGGACACCGTTGCCGGACAACATGGTCCGCCACGCGTAGGCCTTCACCAGGTAGCTCGCCCACAACGGCGTCATGACGGCGATCACCAGGAGCCGCCGTGCCCTCGGTGAGGCGAATTTGGCCATGTAGAAGGCCATCGGGAAGGCGATGACCGCGGTGACCACCGTGACCAGCGCGGCGATCCCGACCGTCCGGAGGGTGATCGTGCGGTACACCGCGTCACTGAACAGCGTGACGAAGTTGTCCATCGACCATTCGGTCACGACCTGGCCGGTGAAGACGTCGGTCGTCCAGAACGCGGTCACGAACAACGCGGCCAGCGCGCCGAGGTAGGCCAGGCCGAGCCACAGCATCGGCGCGGACAGCAGGATGCTCAGCCGCAGCCTGGGTTTGCGGTACAGGAAGGCGGAGGCTTTCCGCCTCGGCGAATCGAGTGTGGTCGTCATCTTCACTCCACCTGGGGATGGGACCGGGAGCGGCCGGCGTGGGGGGCCCACCGGCCGCTCCCGGAGTTCGGGGAGGTCAGCCCTTGATCTCGGTCCAGGCGCGGGTCCACTCGCCGTAGTCCTTGCACTTGACGTCGGTGCGGCCGTCGAGGCACTGCGTGATCGGCGTCGTCCAGTACTGGATCTTCGAGGCGTACGCGGCGTCACCGGCGTGGTAGGTGTCGCAGTGCTTCTTGTCCTTGGTTTCGGCGCATGCCTTGGGGTTCGAGGGCGATTCGCCGAAGTACTCGGCCACCTGGGCGTTGGCCTTCGGGCTGACGATGTGGTTCAGCCACTTGTAGGAGCACGTCTTGTGCGGTGACTTCGCCCCGACCATCCAGGTGTCCGACCAGCCCGTCGCGCCTTCGGACGGCAGCACCGACTCCACCGGCGCGCCCTCGCTCTTGGTCAGGTTCACCGTCACCTGCCAGGCGGTGCCGAGGACGGCGTCACCGCTCTTGAGCGCCTGGCTTTCCTTCAGGTAGTCCGACCAGTACTCCCCGACCATCGGCCGCTGCTGCTTGAGCAGGTCGACGGCGGCCTGGAACTGCTTGTCGTCCAGGGCGTACGGATTCTTGATGCCGAGTTCCGGCTTGTGCGTCTGCAGGTACAGCGCGGCGTCGGCGATGTAGATCGGCGAGTCGTAGGCGGAGATCTTGCCCTTGTGCGGGCTGTTCGCGTCGAACATGACCGACCACGACGTCGGCGCCGGGTTCACCTTGTCGGTGCGCCAGGTCAGCAGATTCGCGCCCCAGCCGTGCGGCACGCCGTAGGACACGTTGTTCACGCTGTTCCACGGGCGGTTCTTGAGGAAGTCGAAGACGTCCGCGTAGTTCGGCACGAGGGCGGTGTTCACCGGTTCGACGTCGCCGGACGCGATGAGCCGCAGCGAAGCGTCACCGGAGGCGGAGATGACGTCGTACTGTCCGGTCTTCATCAGGCTCACGGCCTCGTCGGAGGTGCCGAACGCCTTGACGTTGACCTTGCAGCCGGTCTCCTTCTCGAACCCGGTGACCCAGTCGACGGCCGGATCGTTCGAGCCGTTCTCCGCGTAACCGGGCCAGGCCAGCACGTTGACCTGGCCTTCCGGCTGGCCGAGCTGCGCGAGCGCGTCGAGTTTCGGCGGGGTGAAGCCCTGCCCGCCGGGCGCGGCGGTGTTCGAGCTCGATCCGGAGGTTCCGCAGGCGGCCACGAGCAGGCCGGCGCCGAGCAGCGCGGCGAGCGCGAGTTTCCTGTTCTTCATTGAACAACGACCTTTCGGTACGGGGAGGGCTAACCGGCTTCGGGGACGCGGAAGCTGTGTTCGTGCCGCCAGCTCAGGCGGACACGGCCGCCTTCGAAGTCCGCGGGTTCGGCGGTGTTCTGCCGGACCACGGAGAGCTGGCCGCCGGCGTCGAGCGTGACCTCGTAGCGCACGGTCGCGCCGGCGTAGACGGTGTTGGTGACGGTGCCGGTCGCGCTGGTCTCGCCGACCTCCGCGGGTTTCGAGAGATCGGCGTCGACGCGGATCTTTTCGGGGCGGATGCTGAACACACCGGGTTTGCCGATGATGTTCTCGGCGCCGCCGCCGCTGAGCAGGTTCGAGGTGCCGACGAAACCGGCGACGAACGCCGACGCCGGTCGCTCGTAGACCTCGACCGGGGAACCGACCTGTTCGATGCGGCCGGCGTTGAACACCGCGATGCGGTCGCTCATCGTCAACGCCTCGTCCTGGTCGTGGGTGACGAAGATGAAGGTGATGCCGACGTCGCGCTGGATCTGCTTGAGCTCGGTCTGCATGGTGTGGCGCAGTTTCAGGTCGAGCGCGCCGAGGGGTTCGTCGAGCAGGAGCACCTTCGGCCGGTTGACCAGGGCCCTGGCGAGGGCGACCCGCTGACGCTGGCCGCCGGAGAGCT
This sequence comes from Amycolatopsis thailandensis, assembly GCF_042723255.1. Taxonomy (NCBI): domain Bacteria; kingdom Bacillati; phylum Actinomycetota; class Actinomycetes; order Pseudonocardiales; family Pseudonocardiaceae; genus Amycolatopsis; species Amycolatopsis thailandensis. The sequence goes on along the minus strand of NZ_JBHXJK010000070.1, from coordinate 22,137 downwards.
GGTCGGGTTTGCGCTCGCCGAACTCGCCGAGCCGGACCGTGTCGAGGGCTTCCTTCGCGCGCTGACGGCGCTCCGCGCGGGGGACGCGTTTCACCCGGAGGCCGTACTCGACGTTCTGCCGCACGGTCATGTGCGGGAAGAGCGCGTAGTCCTGGAAGACCGTGTTGACGTCGCGATCGAAGGGCGCGAGACGGCTGACGTCGCGGCCGTGCAGTTCGATCGTGCCCGCCGTCGGCAGTTCGAACCCGGCGATCATGCGAAGCACGGTCGTCTTGCCGGAACCGGACGGGCCGAGCATGGAGAAGAACTCGCCGGGCGGGATGTCGAGGTCGACGCCGTCGACCGCGTGGACCTGGCCGAACTCCTTGCGCAGCCCGCGCAGCCGGATGGCCGGATCCCCGCCTCCACCTGCGGAAGTGATAGCAAAGGTCCCTTGCTCCCCCTCGGCGGGGGCAGGCGCTTGATGCGGCATGGCGTGCCTTTCGGTGGTCGTCACAGCGCGCTCATCACGTGCTTGACGCGGGTGTAGTCCTCGAGGCCGTAGAGCGAGAGGTCCTTGCCGTAGCCGGACTTCTTGAAGCCGCCGTGCGGCATTTCGGCGACCAGCGGGATGTGCGTGTTGATCCACACGCAGCCGAAGTCGAGCTTCCCGGCCAGCCGCATCGCCCGCTGGTGGTCGGTGGTCCACACCGACGACGCGAGCGCGTACTCGACGCCGTTGGCCGCGGCGAGCGCCTCGGCTTCGGAGGCGAAGCGCTGCACGGTGATGATCGGGCCGAAGATCTCCGTCTGGCTGATTTCGTCGTCCTGGCGGACACCGGAGATCACCGTCGGTTCGTAGAAGTACCCCTCGTCCCCGTGCCGCGTTCCTCCACAGTGGACGATCGCGTGCGCGGGCAGCCGGTCGACGAAACCGGCGACCCGGTCGAGCTGGGCCGCGTTGTTGAGCGGCCCGTAGGTGACCGAGGTGTCGTCGGGCTTGCCGGTGGTCGTCGCCTGCGCCTGCCGGGTGAGGGCGGCGACGAACGTGTCGTGGACTTCGTCGGCGACCAGGACACGCGTCGCCGCGGTGCAGTCCTGACCCGCGTTGAAGTACCCGGCGGCGGCGATGCCTTCAGCGGCCGCTTCGATGTCCGCGTCGGCGAAGACCACTACGGGCGCTTTACCGCCGAGCTCGAGGTGTACGCGCTTCACGTCCTTCGCGGCCGAAGCGGCGACTTCGATCCCTGCGCGCACGGAGCCGGTGATGGACACCATCGCGGGAATCTCGTGCTCGACGAGCGCCCGCCCGGTGTCGCGGTCGCCGCAGATCACGTTGAGCACGCCGGGCGGCAGGAATCCGGCGCAGATCTCGGCGAGGAGCAGGGTCGACGCGGGGGTCGTGTCGGCCGGTTTGAGCACCACGGTGTTGCCCGCGGCGAGCGCGGGGGCGATCTTCCAGACCGCCATGAGCAGCGGATAGTTCCACGGCGTAACCTGCGCGCACACGCCGATCGGTTCTCGGCGCACGAAAGAGGTATGCCCTTCCATGTATTCGCCCGACGACCGTCCTTCGAGGACACGCGCGGCCCCCGCGAAGAACCGCAACTGGTCGACGATCATCGGCAGTTCTTCGGCCGCGGTGAGCGCGATCGGCTTGCCGGTGTTCGCCGATTCGACGAGCACGAGGCCGTCCGCGCGCGCTTCGACGGCGTCGGCGATCTTCAGCAGCGCGAGCTGGCGCTGCGCGGGCGTGGTCTCACGCCAGTGTTCGAAGGCGGCGGCCGCGACCTTGAGCGCGCGGTCGACGTCCTCCGGTCCGGCGACGGCGGCGGTGCAGTACGGGCGGCCGGTGGCGGGATCGACGATGTCGGCGACCGCGCCCGACGCGGATCCGACGTACTCCCCGCCGATGAAGTGCTTCAACTGCTGCACGAGACCTCCAGGGGCCTGGGGGCGTGAGGTGATAGCAAAGGTCCCTTGCTCCCTTGTGGGGCGGCGCGGGAGCTAAAACATATAAGTCCAGATGTTAAATGACAAGACGATGGGGCAAGATTGGTTCCATCGGGTAGTAGTTCGGGCGAAGGGCCACCATGCGCAAGGGGATGTCGCACAGCGCGCGGTCAGCGATGTTCGCGCCGCTCGACCAGATCGGCCGGGCCGAAGCGGTCACCGCGCGGCTGGTCGACGCCATCACGCTCGGGCTGCTGGCCGACTCGGAACAGCTGCCGAGCGAAGCCGAACTGGCCGCCCAGTTCGGCGTCTCGACCGTGACAGTTCGCGAAGCGCTCGTGGCCTTGAGGCAACAGGGGCTCGTGGAGACGCGACGCGGCCGAGGCGGCGGAAGCTTCGTGAAGACACCTGCCAACCCTTCGGCCGCTTCGTGGCGAGAGCGCCTTCGCACGGTCTCGCTGTCAGAGCTTCGTGACGTCGGCGATCACTACCTCGCCATCGCCGGCGCCGCGGCCAAGCTCGCCGCCGAGCGGAGTTCGCCCGAAGACGTCGAGCGGCTCGAACTGGCGACCGAGGACATCCGCACCGCGACAGGCACCGAGGCGTCACGCGCCGAGCGCCAGTTCCACCTCGAAGTCGCGGCGGCCGCGCAGTCGCCGCGATTGACCCGGGAAGAGGTGCAGTTGCAGAGTGAGCGGGGCGGACTGCTCTGGCTGCCGCTCGAACCGCACGGCACCCGGGAAAACGCCTACGCCGAACACCGCGCGATCACCGCCGCCATCGCACAGGGCGACGGCGAGCTGGCCAGAAAACTCACCGAGGAACACATCCTCGACGCGATAGACCGGCTGGCGGACGTGCATTTAGACCTTCTGGCCCCTTAAGCTGCGGCATCCGCGCATCCGAGGTGAGCATCGTGAACGACACACCGTCCGCCGGTTCCGAGGTCGTCGAACAGGTATCCGCCCTGGTCGAGGACGTCTTCGGCAGACTGAAGCCGGTACTGGCCGGCGCCGAGGGGCTTCTGGCCGCGTCAGGCGATGTCACAGCCGAAGACCTGACCCGGCTACGGCCGCAGGTCTTCGACGTCCTCGGTGGCCTTGTCGTCGGCGCCGGGTTCATCAGCGCGCCGAACGCGCTGGCCGATCAGGAATTCGGCTTCGAGTGGTGGACCGAGACCGGCGACGCCGAGCCGGTGCAACTGGTCATCAGTCTCGATCCGGGCAGCGACAACTTCCTCGACTACACCCGGCAGTCGTGGTTCACCGTCCCGCGCGACACCGGCCGCCGCCACATCAACGGCCCGTACGTCGACTACCTCTGCACCGACGAGTACACCCTGACCTTCACTGTCCCGGTGAGGCGTGAAGGGGCTTTCGCGGGCGTCGTCGGCGCGGACATCTACGTGCGCGAGGTCGAACGGCTGCTGCAACCGAAACTGCGTGCGCTCGGCGGCCGCGCGGCGCTGGTCAACGCCCAGGGCCGGGTCATCGTGTCGAACAACGCTCGGCAGGCCACCGGGTCGCTGGTGCGCGACGTCGACGTGCCGTCGTGGTGGTCCTCCGGCGCGGAACCGGTCACGACGGAGAGCGGCACGCGGTTGCGCCGCTGCGGGGATTCGCCGATCGCCTTGGTCAGGACCGAGCGCTGACCTGGAGCGCGAGCCAGAACTCGGCGCGCACGCCGGGGGAATCGAGATCGCGACCGGTCAATTCGGCGACCTTGCGCATGCGGTTGCGCAAGGTGTGCCGGTGCACGCCGAGCCGCGCGGACGCCAGATCCCAGTGACCGTGGTGTTCGAGCCAGCAGGTCAGCGAGGCCACCAGTTCGCCACGGCCGGTTTCGTCGTGCTGCCGCAACGGCGCCAGCAGGCTGTCCGAAAACGCTTGCGCCGCCTGGGAATCGACCAGCCCGAGAAAGCCGCGCCCGGCATGGTCGTCATACGGGACGAACTCCGCCCCCCTGGCTTTCGCCACCCCTGCCGCCTGCTCGGCTTGGCGGACCCCGAACGCGAATTCGGCGCCGCCGACGACCTCGGAGGAGCCGCCGTGCATTCCGCCGACACGGGCCGCGAGCCGCACCACTCGCTCCGAGACGCGGGGATCCGCGACCGTCATGGCGATCACAGCGGTTCCCGAGTGCGCGAAGAACACCTCGTGCGCCTCGGTTTCCGCTTCGAGTAGCGCGTGAAACGCCTGCCTCGTCGCCGGAGGCCCCGCGAAGGCGTGGACCCGCCAAGGCGCGTCCGGCGCATCGCCCCAAACAGTGGAAAGGGCACTCAGCACGATCTCGTCCTGACCGCCCACCAAGAGGTCGAGCAAACCGGTGCGCAAGTACCGCAACGCGGCCACGTGTTCGCGATTCTGTTCCAGCGCAAGGGAAAGCAACGACACCGCGGTGTTGACGATGTGCTGCCCCGCGGCGTCGAGCGGCCCGTCCGTCCCGACCACGAGCACGCCACGCGCCCGGGTGTCGAGTGTCTGCAGCACCACCTCGTGCTCCCCCACCGTCGTCACGAGCGTGCCCGCGCGCAGGCGCGCGAGGTCTTCTCGCACCTCGTCGACGAAGTCACGAGCGGAGGCGGGTGACGCTTCGGTGACCCGGCCCGCCGAATCGAGCAGGAGCACCCAGCCGCCGACCAGCTTCGCCAGTTTGCGGACGACGCCGCCGGGTCCGCCCTTGCCGACGGCGGTCCTGGTCAGTTCCTGCTGTCCTTTGCCGGTGCGCACGAGCGAGGCGTACTCGTCGGCGGCGGCCGCCCGGGACACCGCGCGCGTGATCGCGATGAACGGTGTCTTCCTCGGCACTTCGAAGACCGGAAGCCCGACCTCTTCGGCGGTGTCCACAAGGGACCGCGGGATGCTCTCGTGGCTGAGACCGACGCCGAAACCGAGCCCGGCCACCCCCGCGTCGACGAGCCGCCGGATGTATCCGGGCGAGGTGGTTTCGTCGAGAGCGAGACCGGTGGTGAGCAGGAGTTCGCCGCCTTCGAGGAAGGCCTGCGGATCGGTCAGTTCGGTGGGGTGGACCCAGCCGATCGGCCGGTCGAGCCCCGCCTCGGCCGCGCGCACCCGCAGGCCGAGCGCGGGTTCGGCGGCGAGGGCGGCGAGCGTCAGTGCCATGTTGTCCAACTCTACGCCCCGATATCGACAGGATGTCGAGCTGACGCCGAGCCGCCCGGCTTTCATCCTGGAGGGCGACCCCGTCCCTCGCGTCCGCAGGAGTTTGGCCGTGACCGTCACCACCGAGACGCAGCGCAGGCTGCGCACCGAGATCCCCGGCCCCGCCTCGCGCGCCCTGCAGGAACGACGCGCGGCCGTCGTCGCCGCGGGCGTGAGCTCGGTGCTGCCCGTCTACGTCACCTCGGCCGAAGGCGGCCTGCTCACCGACGCCGACGGCAACGTCCTGATCGACTTCGGTTCCGGCATCGCGGTGACCAACGTCGGCCACGCCGCCCCCGCCGTCGTGGACCGCGTCCGCGAACAGGTCGCCCGGTTCACGCACACGTGTTTCATGGTCACGCCGTACGAGGGCTACGTCGAGGTGTGCGAAGCGCTCGACAAGCTGACCCCGGGCACCCACGAGAAGCGTTCGGTGCTGTTCAACTCCGGCGCCGAGGCCGTCGAGAACGCGGTGAAGATCGCGCGCGCCGCGACCGGCCGCCAGGCCGTGGTCGTGTTCGACCACGCCTATCACGGCCGCACCAACCTGACGATGGCGCTCACCGCGAAGTCCATCCCCTACAAGCACGGTTTCGGCCCGTTCGCGCCCGAGGTCTACCGGGTGCCGGGGTCGTACCCGTACCGCGACGGCCTGTCCGGTCCCGAAGCGGCGCGGATCGCCATCGACCGCATCGAGAAGCAGATCGGCGGCGACCAGGTCGCGGCCGTCGTACTGGAGCCGGTGCAGGGCGAGGGCGGGTTCATCGAACCCGCGCCCGGCTTCCTGCCCGCGCTTTCGGCCTGGTGCACCGAGAACGGTGTCGTGTTCGTCGCCGACGAGGTGCAGACCGGGTTCTGCCGCACCGGCGAGTGGTTCGCGTCCACGCACGAAGAGGTGGTGCCGGATCTGATCGCCACCGCGAAGGGCATCGCGGGCGGCCTGCCGCTCGCCGCGGTCACCGGCCGCGCGGAACTGCTCGACGCCGTTCCCCCGGGCGGGCTCGGCGGGACCTACGGCGGTAACCCGATCGCGTGCGCCGCGGCGCTCGGCTCGATCGAGACCATGCGCCAGGAGAACCTCGCGGCGTCGGCGAAGCGCATCGAGAACGCGGTGCTGCCGCGGCTGCGCGCGCTGGCCGAGGAGACCGGCGTGATCGGCGACGTCCGCGGCCGCGGCGCGATGCTGGCCGCCGAGTTCGTGAAGCCGGGCACCACCGAACCCGACGCCGACCTGACCAAACGGGTCGCGCAGGCCTGCCACCAGGCCGGCGTCGTCGTCCTCACCTGCGGCACCTACGGCAACGTCGTCCGCCTGCTGCCGCCGCTTTCCCTGTCCGCCGAACTGCTCGACGAGGGCCTGTCGGTCCTGGAGCACGCTGTCCGTACGGAGGCCGTCAAGTGAGCACCTTTCCTTTTTGGGTAGCCGGAAAACCGGTCACCAGCGGCGAGACCGTCGTCGTCCGTCACTCCTTCGACGGAAGTGAGGCGGGTTCGCATCACGTTCCGTCCACTTCGGACATCGAGACCGCGGTCCAGGCCGCGCACGACGTTCAGGACGAGTACGCGACCCTGCCCGCGCACGTCCGGGCGGGCGCGTTGGACCACGTGTCCCGAGTTCTGGGTGAGCGGTCCGAAGAGATCGCGCAGCTGATCACCGCCGAGTCCGGCAAGCCGCTGAAGTGGTCGCGCGGCGAGATCGGGCGGGCGGCGTCGACGTTCCGCTGGGCCGCCGAGGAGGCCCGCCGGTTCTCCGGCGACTTGCAGCGGCTCGACACCGACCCGGGCGGCACCGGACGGCTCGCGCTGGTGCGCCGGGTGCCGAAGGGCCCGGTGCTGGGCATCACGCCGTTCAACTTCCCGCTGAACCTGGTGGCGCACAAGGTGGCGCCGGCGATCGCGGTCGGCGCGCCGATCGTGCTCAAGCCCGCGCCCGCGACTCCGCTGACAGCGCTGCTGCTCGGCGAGATCCTCGCCGAGACCGACCTTCCCGCCGGAAGCTGGTCGATCCTCCCGGTGAGCAACGAGGAATCGGCCAAGCTGGTCGCGGATCCGCGACTGCCGGTGGTGTCGTTCACCGGCTCCGTGCCGGTGGGCTGGGGTATCCGCGACAGCGTGCCGCGCAAGCACGTCGCGCTGGAACTCGGCGGCAACGCCGCGGTGCTCGTCTGTCCTGATTGGACGGATCTGGACTTCGCGGCGCAGCGGATCGCGACCTTCGCGATGTACCAAGCCGGGCAGTCGTGCATCTCGGTGCAGCGCGTGTACGCGCACGCCCACGTCTACGAGGAACTGCGGGCGAAGGTGCTGGAGCAGGTGCGCGCGCTCGGGACCGGCAACCCGCGCACGGACGGCGTCGACGTCGGCCCGCTGATCAACACGGCCGCCGCCACCCGGGTGGAGTCGTGGATCACCGCCGCGGTCGACGCCGGTGGCGAACTGCTGACCGGCGGCAAGCGCGATGGCGCGACCGTCGAGCCGACCGTGCTCGCGAACGTGCCGGAGGACGCGTCGGTGATGGCCGACGAGGTCTTCGGGCCGGTCGTGTCGATCACACGGGTGGAGTCGGTGGAGGACGGAGTGCGCCGGATCAACGACTCGCGCTTCGGCCTCCAGGCGGGCGTGTTCACACGCGATCTGCCGACGGCGTTCGACGTGTCCGCGAAGCTGCGCGTCGGCGGCGTGCTCGTCGGCGACGTGCCGAGCTTCCGGGCCGACCAGATGCCCTACGGCGGCGTGAAGGACTCCGGCGTCGGCCGCGAGGGCCCGGCTTCGGCGATGGCGGACTTCACCGAGGAGCGCGTCACCGTCCTGACCGGCCTGACTCTCTGAGCACCCGCATTTCGTCCTCTGGATGCGGTAGTTCGTAGGTCGAACTACCGCATTCAGAGGACTAAATGCGTGAGGTGGGAGTGGGCCTCGACGAGCGAAGGGCCGTACCAGGTCAGGTGACGCCCTGAGACCAGAACGTACTTCGCACCGGGGAACGCTTCGGGGCCGTCGTCCGCGGTGAACTCGTAAGGCTCGTCGGGCAGTACGAGCAGGTTCGCGTCTTCGTCCGCGAAGCGCGCATGGAGTTCTTCGAGCTTCGGACGCGGGTAGCGCTCTTCGTCGTCCGCGTAGGCGTTGCCGATCCCGACGCGATGCAGGACGTCGCCGCCGAAGGTGTCCCGGCCGAGCACGATCCACGGCTTCCGCCACACCGGCACGACCGCGCGAAAGCGCTCCGGCAGGGTTTCCCGCCACACCTCTTCGGCCTCGACCAGCCAATCCGGCTCCGCGAGGTCGTAAGCCTGCGTGAGGATCCGTCGGATCGAGGCGAGCGCGCCGGGCACGGTCGCCGACGCCTCCATCACCCAGACCGGAATCCCGTTGGCGCGCAGGCGTTCCACGTCCTCCGGCCGGTTCTCCTCGGAGTTGGCCAGCACCAGATCCGGGGCGAGTTCGAGCACCTTGTCCACGTTCGGGTACTTCGAGCCGCCCACCCTCGGGACGTCCAGATCGACCGGGTGGGTGCAGTAGTCCGTGGCGCCCGCGAGCCGCCCCGGCGCGCTGACCTCGACGGCCTCGGTCAGCGACGGCACGAGCGAGACCACCCGCGCCGCCGGAGCGCGCAGCGGGACCACTTCCCCGAGGTCGTCGATCATGCCCGCTCGAACGCCAGTTTCCGCTTGTCGACGTCCACCGCGGTGAGCCGGACGCGGATCCGCTCGCCTTCGGGCAGTTTCTCGCCGGTGCATTTGGACATCACCGGCGGATCTTCGACCAGGATCTCGGCCTTGGTCTCCTCCGCGCGCAGCACGATCGCGCTGAACTCGCCGCCGATGTGCTCGGCCATCACCCAGACCTCGACCTGGTCGATGGAGGCGCGTTCGACCTTGGCCGCCAGCGTGTCGGACGCGGTCATCTGCTCCGGCACCTCCGCGAGCGCCGCGCGAACCCACGCGGGCACTTCGCGGCCGGCGCTCACCGCGAGGCAGATCTCGGTGGCGAACCGGTCGACCAGCCGCCGGATCGGCGCGGTGACGTGGGCGTACGCGCCGCCGATCCCGGCATGGGTGGTCAGGGCGGGCAGCTCGCCGTCGAACGCGGTGTACCCGGCGCCGCGCAAAAGCCTTGTGGTGTCGGCGAAAAGCGCCATGGACGCGGGTTGCCCCGGGTCGAGCGCGGCGAGGAACTCCGACACGCTCTTGCCTTCGGGCCAGTCGATGTTCAGCGCCTGCGCGGACCGGCCAAGCCATTCGACCGCCTCGGCGTCGGGCGGGGGAAGCGTGCGCAGGACCCCGATCTTGGCGTCGATCATGATCTTGGCCGCGGCCATGCCGGTGAGCAGCGAGATCTCGGCGTTCCACGCGTCGACGTCGTTGCGCGGCCGCTGGATCAGCGCCCAGCCGCCGTCGGGGTCGCCGCTGATCTCCTGTTCCGGCAACTGGAGTTCGACCGCGCCGCGCCGGATCGCGAGTTCGCGGCGCAGGCGGCCCAGCTCCGGCAGCGCGGCGACCGACGGATGCGGGTCACCCGCGTCGATCGAGGCCTGGACGGTCTCGTAGTCGAACTGCTCGGTGGACCGGACCAGTGCGCGGCGGACGTTGGTCGCCGTCGGTTCGCCGCCCGCGTCGACGTCGATGGTCCACAGCACGGCGGGCCGGGTCTCCCCCGGCAGCAGGCTCGCCGCGCCCTCGGACAGCACCGGCGGGTGCAGCGGGACGTTCCCGTCGGGCAGGTAGAGCGTCTGCCCGCGACGCCGCGCCTCCTTGTCGAGGGCGCCACCCGGCGGGATGAACGCGGCCAGATCGGCGATGGCGTAGTGGACCCGGAACCCGCCGCCCTCGACGCGCTCGATCAGCACAGCCTGGTCGAGATCCTTGGCGCCGGGCGGATCGATGGTGACGAAGGGCAGACCGGTGGCGTCCTCACGGCCCCCCGCCGATTCGAGCGGGTCAACGACCGCCGCCTCCGCCTCGGCGAGCACGTCGGGCCCGAACGACTCCGGCAGCGAAAACTCGGCTCGCAGGCGACCGAAGTCCCCTCCGGCCGTGTGTGTCCTGATCACGAGTGGAGGCACCACTCAACCCTATCCCGATTCGGCCAGGTTGATCGCCCGTTCGGGCGCGGGCCGGTCGGGTGTACGTTACCGACCGAAATGAAAACCGATACCCTTTTCAAAACGACAGGAAGGGCCGTGGCGTGAAGATCGCGTTCGTCGGGAAGGGCGGCAGCGGCAAGACCACGCTGGCGTCGCTGTTCACCGCGTACTTGGCCGGTGGCGGGAAACCGGTGCTGGCGATCGACGCGGACATCAACCAGCATCTCGCCGTCGCGCTCGGCGCCAGCGAGGAAGAGGCCATCGCTTGGCCGACGCTGGGCGACAACATGGGCCTGATCAAGGAGTACCTGCGCGGCGACAACCCGCGGATCGCCGACGTGGCCTCGATGATCAAGACGACCCCGCCGGGACGCGGGTCGCGGCTGGTCCGGCCGTTCGAAGACAACCCGATCTTCCAGGCGTGCTTCCGCGACTTCGGCGGCGTGCGGCTCGGCGTCACCGGTCAGTTCGACGAGGACGACCTCGGCGTCGCCTGCTACCACTCGAAGGTCGGCGCGGCGGAGCTGCTGCTGAACCACATGATCGACGACGCGGGCGAGTACGTCGTCATGGATATGACCGCCGGCGCCGACGCGTTCGCGTCCGGCCTCTTCACGCGGTTCGACGTGACGTTCCTGGTGTGCGAGCCGACCGTGCGCAGCGTCGGCGTGTACCGGCAGTACGCCGACTACGCACGGGACTTCGGGGTGCGGCTGGTCGTCGTGGGCAACAAGGTGACCGAGGACGAGGACATCGACTTCCTGCGCGAGGAGGTCGGCGAAGCACTGCTGGGCTGGATGGAGAACTCTCGGCACGTCCGCGCCGCCGAACGCGGCCGCGCGCGCCCGATCGGCGAACTCGAAGCGCACAACCTCGCGACGCTCGGCTCGATGCTCGCGACCGTCGACGGCGAGCGGCGTGACTGGGCGCGGTATCAGCGCCAGGGTGTGGAGTTCCACCTCCGCAACGCGCGGGCTTGGGGCAGCGGGCGGGCCGGGGAGGATCTCACGGCTCAGGTCGACCCGGAGTTCGTGCTCGGTCCGGCGCTGGCCCGGCAGGACGCCTGACCTCCGGCGTGAAGTGCTCTCGAAGTACGTGAAGGCCCCCTTCATTGCGCTAGGCGCAGTGAAGGGGGCCTTCACGTACTTGGGCAGGGCTGAAGGGAGCTTTGCTCGCGTGACGTGCGTCGAGGCGTCGGCTGCGTAGCGAAGGCCTCCTTCCCTACCTTGAAAGTAGGGAAGGAGGCCTTCACGGACAGCCGTTGTGACCGGCGGTGGTGTCAGTGCCGCCCCGGGCGTGTGAGGGGAACTTCGAGGGACCCTGGGTCCCTCAAGGAGGCCTTCACGGACTTGCGGCCGGCGGCCTGGCGAAGGTCAGTCGTTGTTCCACTTGGCGTCTTCGGCGTCGGCCTGCCGCGTGCGTTCCTTGGCGATGTCCAGGGCGCGCCGGGCCGTCGCCTCGTCCGGGTACGGGCCGAGGAGATCGACGCTCCGGCCGCGTTCCAGGTGCTCGACCTGGTTCGTCTTGGTGTTGTAGTACCAGCCCTGATCCGGGTTCGGGTCGCTCGACATACGTCAAGCGTGACATCACCCGGACGTTCTGTCATCACTTGCGATAGCGGTAGGGGATCTCCGTGGGATCACCGGTCGGCCCGAACTCGCCGTCTTCGGCCTGGTCCACCTTCGAGCTTTCCGGCACGCTTTCGGCGAGTTCGTCGAACCAGCCCCGGCCCATCGGGACACCGCGCGGCGGGGTGGGCAGGTCCGGCGCGACGGGGATGCCCCGCGACGGCGAGACCGGTTGCGGCAACGGCCCCGAAGGCGGCCCGGTCACCGGCGGGGTGACCGGAGGCATCGCGGACGACGGCGGGGTCGTGGCGGGCGGCGGGACAGACGGGTTCACCGGTGGCTCGGGCTCGGCTTGAGACGGCGCGACGGACTGCGCCTCGGGCGTCGCCGGAGGCGCGCTCACCGGCGGAGGCGGCGTGTGGTTCGCCGTGGGCGGCCTCGACTGACTGGGCTGCGGCAGCGGAGCCTGCGTCGTGGCAGGCGGCGGAGCCTGAGATACAGCGGGCGGAGAAGCCGGCGGCGCCGTGTGATTGCCCGGCAACGGCGACGCGGACGGCCCGGCGGGAGGCTGTCCGGCGGGCGGCTGCGCAGTGGGTCCGGCCGACGGCGGCGCGGACGGTCCGGCAGGCGGCTGCGCGACGGGAGACTGCGCGGACGATCCGGCGGGAGGCTGCGCGGCGGTTGGCTGCCCGGAAGGTCCGGCGGGCGACTGCCCGACAGGAGACTGCCCAGCAGGAGACGCCGAGGGGGCGACCGTGCGCCACACCGGCGCGGGGCCGATGTTCATCGGCGCCGGGGCCCGCGGCGGCTGCTGCTGCGGCTGCGGTTGCTGCCCGGGCGCGGGCGGCGCGGCCTGCGAAGGCGGTGGAGGCGCTTGGCGCTGCGCGGGTTTCGGGATCGGGTCGAGGCAGGAGACGAGCACCGTGGTGTTCGCCGGGTCGTCGACCTTCCGGCCGCTGCGCTCGCGATAGATCATCTCGCCTTCGGTGTCCATCTCGACCAGGTAGCCGGCCTCCGCCAGCTGCTCCTCGTCGAGATCGACGAGCTTTTCGTAGCGCGACGGGACGACGCGGTAGACGGGCCAGGCGAGCCGGGCGTTCTCGTGGTGGAACTGGGCCAGCAGGGCGGCCATCTGCTGCTGCCAGGGCAGCGACATCCCCTCGGCCAGTGAACGCGGCAACACGACGTAACCGGGGTCGACTCCCGGCCAGCCCTGGTTCAGCTGGTCCGCCAGCGGCGTGCTCGACGCCGGCCTGGCCGCTTGCCGCGCGGGTTGTGCGGTACCGAAAAGATCGCGGGGATCGACCTCCGGGCCGCCTCCCGCCGCGGGCTTGCCTCGCCTTCCGAATTTCCGTGCCACGCTCTTCATCCTCTGCCAGTGTGCGGCCGCTTGCCGGTGGACAGGCCGCCACTTCGGGTGAATCCGATGGTCTCGCGATCGCGATACCACGCTGTCACCATGCTAAACGCCAGGACGGACCGCCTGCGCGACCACTTCGGCCTCGTCGAAGGAGAAGTCGCGGATGTGGACCGGCACCCCGGTCTGCTGCGCCTCGACGATCTTGCCCTCGCCCAGGTACATCATCACGTGGTGGATGGTCGCCGGATTCGACGGCACGGTGGCCAGGAACAGCAGGTCACCGGGCTGAGCCTGGCGGACCGGCAGCATCGCGCCGCCCTTGTACTGGTCCCGCGAAACCCGCGGCAGGATGATCCCGGCGGACTCGTACGCCCGCAGCATCAGCCCCGAGCAGTCGTAACTGTTCGGTCCGGTGGCACCCCAGATGTACGGCTTGCCCTGCTCACCGAGGGCGAACTTGATGGCCTGCGCGGCGGCCTGGCTCGGCGGCACGACACTCCCGACGCTCGACCCGCAGCCGACGACGTCGACGATCTGGCCCTCGTTCTGCACGAGCAGCGCCGCCATCGGCTCCCAGTTGTGATACCGGTCGGGGAAGCCGGACCGCTCGACCCGCTGCGCCGCGTCACCGGGGCGCATGTTCTCCCAGTCCGGCACCGCGAGCAGCACGTCGTAGAACTTGTTGACCTGGTACGGCGGGTCGGTGACCTCCGCGACGGACCCCCAGCCCATCGACGGCCGCATCTGGAAGATGCCGAGCGAGTCGCGGTCGCCGTAGGTCAGGTTCCGCAGCTTGGACTCGGTCATCCCGGCCTGGATCGCCACCTGCCACGCGCGCGGGGACAGCGTCCGCTGTTTGCCGATCGAGATGATCAGCGCGACGATGCCCTTCTGCTCTTCGTCGAGTTTGTTGATATCCGAAGAACCGCGGTCGGCCTGGCCGGGCAGGGTCGGCCCGATCGACGCGTCGCAGGAGGTCTTGACGACGCTGCCCGCCTGTGCCTCCATGTGGTCGGTCACCACCTTGGAGACCGTGCTCGTGGTGACCACCGCGGCGAAGACCGCGGCGATCAGCACGCCGACGATGATCCCGATCTTCATCGGGTCAGCCCGCTTGCGTGAACTTGGTGACTCGCCACCCGAAGTTCAGTTTGATGACGGTGACCCGGACCTTGGGCCCGTCCGTCGGGACATCGACGTCCATCGATCCGGTGAAGGAGGACGAGACCTGCGGCTCCCCGGTCACCTTGGTCGCGGTGATGTTCGCGGGATCCACCGTCGTCAGTTCCCTGGCGAGGTACTCCTCGGTGGTGTACGGCCGCAGTCCGTTCAGCCACTGCTCGGTCGTCGTGCCGTCCGGATGGTTCGCCCATGCCGTCACCCACTCCTTGGCGACCCTGACACCGTCCTGGTCAGGTGGCGCGGAAGACGGCGGTGGCTGGGTGGTCAGCCTCGGCGGCAGCGTCGACGTCACGGTGACCGGCGCGGCGACGCCGGGACGCGAGGTGGCTGTCGCCGAAGCACCCGGCCCGTTCGCCGTCTGCCCCGGTTTTCCGATGGCCTTGGGCAGCAGGATGCCCAGCGCGGTGAGCACCACCGCGAGGACGACCAGCGTGCCGACGAGATGGCGGGGTGAGCGCAGCGGCCAGCCCCAGAGTCTGCGGTAGACCGCGGTACGCCCGCGGTTGGTCCGGATCGGCATGGGTCACCGACCCACTGCGTGGTCTGTGTCGCGGACTTCCTCGCGGACCTCCAGCCCGCGCGAAGGCCGGTACAGCACGAAGACCGGCTTGCCCGCGACGACTTCGGGGTCGACGCGGCGAGGACGCGGCGTCGACGGCCCCGCCTGCACCGGCACGGCACCCGAGTAGTCGGGAGTGGTGTAGCCGCCACCCGTGGAGTTCATCCGCGAAGGCACCACGACCGGCTCCGGTTCGTCGCTCCAGCGCCGGTCGGCGACCGGCGAGGTGTCGACCCGGCGGCTCGGTACCTGGATCGGGCTCCGCCCGCCCGAGGTGAACATGGAGTCGCCCGGATTGCCGGCGGCCGGGTTGTACTGGCCGAACACCGGGACGCCTCCGCCGCCACCGGCGGGAAGCGCCGGAAGACCGCCGCCACCGCCGACCGCGCCGGGCCATGGCGCTCCGGACCAGGCCGCCGCGGGCCTGATCGCGCCAGACCCGTTGTCGAGCCGCTGGGAGCTGGCGAAGATAGTCGCCTCGGGCCGGAACCGCCCGCCGCCGATCGTCGCGCCCACGGGACCGCGAAGGTCTCCGTCGACGACGTCGTCGGTGTCGCGGACGTTCTGCCAGAACGCGTCCTGCGGGGTCGGCTCGTTGTTCTTCCTGCGGAAACGGGAGAAGAGCCCGCCGCGTGGCGAAGGCATCGCGCCGCCGACCATGCCGACGGACATCTCGACCATCTGCCACAGCCGCCGCACGGGACGGCCGACCATGAACAACAGCACGGTGATGATGGCCGCCAGCGCCATCTTCGTCAGCAGGGACAAGGAGTTGCCCGCCGTGAAGATCGCTTCCAGCAGGAGCGTGTGCACCCCCGCCAGCACCGAGAGCACTATCAGGTTGAAGGCGACCGCGCCGAGCACCTTGAGGATGCGCTGCATGATCTGCGGCTGAAGCAACGCGATCAACCCGATCAGCGGGGCGGTCAGGACGAAGATCCTGATCAGCACCTGCGCGAGCAAGACCGTGGCCTTGGCAAGCAACTGGAACAGCGAGTAGAAGATTCCCTGGCCGAGGGAGAGGAACCCGGCACCGACGCGACTGCCGTCCTCACCGGTGAAGTACCCGGTCGCCGGGCCGAGTTTGGTGGAGATGTCCTTGAACGCCGCCTTCTTGGAGTCCACCAGCGCGGTGTCGGCGTCGCCGCCCTGCTGGATCTGGCCCCAGGTGAAGGCCCGTGCGTCCAGGAGGGCCGGACCGTACTGGAGTGCCTGCGGCGAGTCCGGGCTGCCGAACTCTCCGCGCAGCCAGTTGTCGTAGACGACCCGGCAGTGCAGTTCGGTCGGGACGCGGTCCCACGGCTGACGTGCGGCGACGGCCTCCGGGGTCGCCTGGCACGGCTGCGCCGAGGGCGGCGGCGGTGTCGTCGGCGGAGGTGTCCTGGCCTCGTCGATGAACCCGGCCTGGATGTTGGTCGTGGTCTGCACGATCGCGTTGTCGATCGGATCGAGGAACCGCAGCAGCGCCAGGGAGGACGCGGCCAGCCAGACCGCGGCCAGCCCGTACAACGCCCGTTTGCTGACCGCGGCGAGATCGCCGCGCCAGATGTTGCGGAACAACATGATCGACATGATCAGCGCGGCCAGCCCGAACAGCTGGGCGTAGATGTTGTTGTAGACCTTCTCGGCCCCGGCCTTGACGGCGTTGTACAGCGGGCTGAGCAGGCTGCCCTGCAAGACGGTGTAGTGCAGCGAGTTCGTGGCACCGACGAGGTTCTTGCCGATGTTGAACAGCTGGTTGCCCGCCCAGGTGTCGATCGTCGAGTTGGGCGAGGTGATCCCGGCCAGCGGGCCACAATCGGTTTCGAACGTGTCCCAGACATGCCCGGCGTACCCGTACACGTTGTACGGGCTGCCGCCTTCGCCTTTGGCCGTGGCGGGCGGGTCGAGCGCGCCGACCATGCCCGCGCCGGGCCGTTCCGGGTTCGGCGCCTCACCACAGGCGGCGGCGGACGCCGCCGGAGCGGTCGCCACGGCCTGCAGACCCAGGATCAGCATGACGACGAACATCGTCGCGCGGCGGCTGGGTCTGGTCTTGCCCGGTCGCGGCCCCTCTTTCAGGCGGCGGCGCAGCGCGTGCCAGCCGGCGGCGAACGCGAGCACGAACGCCAGTGTCATCACCGTGTTCATGCGGCATCCCTGCCGGTGCCACCCTTGCCGGCGCGCGCGTGTTGCTCGCCTTGACTCCCGTTCCCGTTATGTCCGTTTTGGACAGCGCCTTGTACTTCTCCGGTTTCGGCCGCCAACGGGTCCGGGGCGCCGAGCATCTGTTCGTCGGTGAGGCCGACCTCGAGTTCGGCCGCGAGCTCGAGATCCTCTTCGAGCTCGAAGTCGTCCTCCGGCGGCACCGGGACGTACTGTTTCTCCTCCGGGACGGCCAGGTCGTTGCCCGGCTTCGACGGTTTGGCGTCGGGCGAACCCGGCGTGGTGTCCATGACCCGGCGCAGGTGCTCCAGGTGCGGGCCGGAGAAGTCGACGCGGATCCGCTCCACGCCACCGGCACCGTCGCCGAAGATGAACTGCCGCGGTTCGACGTCGCGCTGGAGGTCGCGTTGCGAGCCGGGCCGCCTGCCCAGCGCGGCGACGACCTGTTCGTAGCCGACGCCGACCGGGACCTTCAGCAGGCGCAGCGCGTCGGCCTGGGCGTCGTCGTCGTCGAGCCGTCCGACGAACACCGAGTCCAGCAGCGCCACGAAACCCTGGATCTTCAGGAAGTCCGCGGGGATCTGCGAGGACAGCAGCACCCGGACGTTCCACTTTCGCGAGTCACGCGCGAAGCGGTTCATCAGCACGCGACCGGTCGGGACCTCGGAGAGGAAGAACGCCTCGTCGATCCAGACGCCCTTGCGCAGTTCCTTCGGCTTCTCGTACACCGATCGCTGCGTCAGCCACGCGGCGAGGTTCAGCATCTCCACGCCGAGGGATTCCGCGTCCGTCCAGTACTCGCGCGGCACGCCGTCCTTGGGCAGGGTCAGCCCCGCCATGGTCAGCACGGTCATCCGGTCGTCGCGGGTCTCGGCGTACGGGTCCGCGTCGGTCTCCGGGATGAGCAGCGCCATCCGCTCGCGCATCTCGTCGAGGAAGTCCGCGACGACGACGGCGTGCTCGTGGTGCTCGCTGGAGTCCCGCCGCAGCGCGTCGATGACCTGGCCGGGGTCGGCGTCGAACCGGCCGCCGACCGCGCGGACCGCGCGCAGCAGCACGATCCGGGTCTGCGCCATCCGCGAGACCTCGTACGGCAGGACGCCGGTGAGGACGTCGAGCACGAGACGTCGCCGGGTCGCGCCCGCGAGAGCCTTCTCCCGCCGCCACGAGCGCTCGGGGTCGTCCTCGTCCATGAAGTGCTCGATCTGCGGCTCGGCGACCACCCGGTACGGGTTGAGGATGCCGGGCTGCGCGTTGAGCAGGTTGATGGGCCGCGCGTACGGCCGCAGTTCGGGCAGGTCGCACAGCCGCGACAGCGGGCCCGACGGGTCGAGGATCGTCCAGTGCGCGCCCGCGCGGAGCGTCTTGTAGACGATGCCGCCGCCGAGGAACGACTTGCCGCCACCGAGCCCGGCGACCATCGCGGTCAGGCCCGAGCCGTCGCGGATCTCCTGCGCCATCCACGGGTCCCACGCCACCGGGCGCCGGGTCGCGGTGACGGTCTCGCCGAGCAGGATGCCGCGGCGGTCGCCCACCTCGGCCGTCGCCGTCGGCACCGCCGAGGACGCCCACACGACCGAACCGCGGCGCATGTACGCCGCCGAGGCCAAGGGCTCGCCGGGGATGAACTCCCGGGCCAGCGCGTACTGGGCTTCGGGATGCTCGACGGCGATCTTCGGCTTGTAGAGGTCGAGGAGCTGCTGGGCCAGGCGCAGCGCGTCACGCTCCGTCGGCCCCGACACCGCCAGCCGCCACCACGAGCGGACCCGGGTGGCCAGCGCGGTGAAGCCCGACGTCATCTCGTCGTCGATCTCCAGCACCCGGCCCGCCTGGCGGGCCAGCGACTGCGGCGGCTCCAGCTCGTGCTCGTCGGTGTAGTGCTTGACCTGCGAACGCACCTTGTTCATCTGGCGTTGCAGCTCGCCGGCGACCTCTTCGGGGCGCCGGACGTAGATCCGCGCGGACACCTCGACAGCGGCGGGCAGGCGGTCCGCGTGCTGGATCCACGGGTCGTCGACCTCGGGGATCTGGAGGCCGTGCATCTGACCGACGGTGAGCACGGCCAGATGCCGCGAGACCCCGGCGTTCGACCCGGTGCGACCGCGGACGGTGACCGTCGGCGCGTACGGCTCGGCGTGGAAGTCCGCCGCGTCGGTGAAGCTGGCGAGGTCCTCGGGCTCCCAAGCCGCGCCGGGGACCGCGGGCATGTTGCGCGGCGCGGGCAGGCCCAGCGAGCACGACCGGTGCATCAGCCAGGACATCTCCTCGGCGTGCACCGGGCGCCCTTCGAGCCCGGCCGAGCCGATCACCTGGTCGAGGTGCTCGACCTCGGAGTCGAGCGCGGCCAGTTCGGCGTCGACGGCCTCCGGGAGGATCTTGCGCAGCACCGGGGCGGCGCTCTCGACCGCGCGGTCGATCATCCGCCTGGTCTGCACCTGGACCCCCAGGTAGACCTCTTTTTCGGCCATCGAACGGCCCATCAGCTGCTGCTGCTCGCCGATGAGGTAGTCGTCGAAGGACAGCGCGCCCTGGACGTCCTGGGGACGGCCGACGGCGTTGTGCACGTGGGCCTCGGCCCACATGCGGATCGGGTACGGCCGGTTGGTCACGCGCAGGTGCAGCCAGCGGCCCTGGAGCTCCGCGTACTGCCCGGCGATGGCCGCGATCAGGTCGCGGCGCTGCGAGTCCGACCGGAACGACCAGCGCTGCGGCGCGAGCCGGTACCAGGCGTAGACCTCGTAACCGGTGCGCAACAGGTGCCCGTCGATGCTTCGCGCCGCGATGGACGGGGTATAGGTGGGTATGGCCGCCTCACCGGGCAGCCGCCTCCCCTTGCCGGCCTTCTTGGGCTGCGCGGAGCGGACCTGCTGGGGCGGGTTCCAGGCCCCTTGCTGCAGGTCTCGATCACGTTTTCCTCGGCTTCCGCCGCGACCGAACAACGACTACCTCCCGGCCCGAGCCGCAGGGCGGCTCCGACGCGCTCGTGGTGTTCCCTGAGCTCCGGCGCCGCCGCCGTAGCCGTGGTGCTGGTACTGCCGTCTCCTGCGGTGCTTCGGTAGCGGGCGGCTCGCCCGTACCCGGACGCGGGACGCGCTCGCCGCGCCTCCCGTGCCCGTGGTCCGTTCTCTTGGTGTGTTGAGCTCTTTCGCCGCCATCGCGGCCACGGCGCCCAGCGGACGCTCGTGGCTGATCTTGGCCGTGATCAATCTGGTGATCACAATTGTGGCGACGAAGGCCCAGGCGGTCGAGAAGAACCCGAAGCTCCAGCCCGCCCACCGTTCGACGGTGAGCACGATCAGGAAGACCGGGATACCGACGAGCCACGCGACGTAGCGGGCTCTCCAGGGAAAAGTCGCTTTCGGCGGACCGAGCCACACGGCATCGACCCGGTAAACCTCGTCATCGGTCCGGATACGCAAGGGGAGCCCTCAGCCTGTGAAGAGGCCGGCGATCCACTGGCCCACGTTGACTCCGGCGCCGCTCACCGCGAGGCCGATGATCGCCAGCGCGATCACCACACCGGCGAGTCGGCGCATGACACCGGCGTTGTCCCCTTTGCCGCCACCGAGCCACAACAGCAGAAGTGCGACGGCCAGCAGCACCAGGGGGATGATGTTGTCGATCAGCCAGGTGCGGACGTTGCCGGTGCCGAGCTCGCCGGCGGCCAGCGTGTCGAGGGTGGTCAAGGTCATCATCGCATTACTCCCGGTGCGCGGAGAGGGGGTTCGCGCGGTTCTGGCTCGGTGGTGCTTCGAACATCATGGCGTCACGAGGCGTAGTGGTCAAAGCGCGCTCTGTAGATATCGATTTGTCTACCGGTGACAGAGCGAGGCACAGCACCACGACCATCCTCGGTCTCCATCATCGTTGCAAGGGTCGTCTGGATTAACCCCGGACACCCGTATTTCGCAGTGCGCGGTCGAAAACACCCAACTGCGACGCTTCTTGCTCACTGTGAGTACGGGTCGACCGCGGAAAATCCGGCCGCGACCAGTGTGACATGACTCGTTCGGTGGCTTCTCGCGAGTCCGCTGGGTGAGCACGCATTCAACAAAAATCATGGGTGCCGATGGGCCAAGGTCACACTTCCGTCACCCAAAGCGAAATCGACGACGCCATTTTCGCTACATAGCGTGATTATCGGCCCGTAGCGAACACATTCGCGGGAAAAGCGCCCGCTTCGACGGCCTGGCGGCTCAAAGGCCCGCACAGCTCGTGAAGCCGCTTGGTCTTCTCCTCGCCCAGGTGCTCCCAAGGACCTGTCGACGCCGCGTTCGTGGCGTCCTCGATCCGCTCGCGGAGATCGTTCCCTGCCTCGGTCAGGCCGCCTTCGGCGTCGAGAACGCCCTTGTCACGGAGCTTGGCGGCCGCGCCGTCCCACTGCTCGTCGCTCCAGCCGCGGGACGCCTTGGCCGCGGCGGCGAGGAAACCCTTGCCGGTGGCGGTGTGCGAGACGAGCGCGGAGAGCCCGTCGAGGCCGTTGAGGAGCAGCGCGGCGATGTGGCCGTCACCCCGGTGTTCACGCAACAGGGTGATGGCGTGCCAGAGCACGAGGTGCGGTTCAGCCGGCCAGGCGAGGTCGGCGTGCCCGGCGTAGAGCGGGCGGCCGTCGACCTGGCAGCCCCCGGTCGCCTCGCGGGCGAGCTCGGCCGCCTCGGCGACCTGCTCGGAGCCGAGCGTGTCCTTGCCGAGCAGCCTGGTCAGCGTCGCGTCGGCGGCTTCGAAACGGGCTTCGACGATCTTTTCGGGCGCGGCCAGCGTCCACGCGCGAGGGATGTACTTGGCGACCAGGTCCGGGTTGAAGTTGTAGAAGGTCGCCGCGACCACGCCGGGACTCACCGCGCCCATGGGTGCCGCGCGGCCCGCGAAGTAGGTCATGCGCCCCGGACGGAGGCCCGCGCCGGTGAGCGCGGCTTCCGTCTCGGGTGCGAAGTAGGTAAGGGAATGCAGTACATC
This sequence comes from Amycolatopsis thailandensis, assembly GCF_042723255.1. Lineage (NCBI taxonomy): Bacteria > Bacillati > Actinomycetota > Actinomycetes > Pseudonocardiales > Pseudonocardiaceae > Amycolatopsis > Amycolatopsis thailandensis. The sequence continues at coordinate 191 of NZ_JBHXJK010000070.1, read as the reverse complement.
GAACGTCCCGCGGAACCGTCCCGTGACCCGACTCGCTTCGCCCATGGGGGCACCCTACCCGCAAGTAGCGAAGGTGCGCAGCGTCCGGAAGGGCCGCGGTCCCGGCGCGGCGGGAGCAAGGGACCTTTGGTGTCGCTTTCCGGGACCAGGCGCAGGTGGGCATGGGTCGGGGTGGTCGTGAGCGGCGATTC
>NZ_JBHXJK010000069.1:0-13523 GCF_042723255.1 Amycolatopsis thailandensis | reverse complement strand
GTGGTGCTCCTCGACACGCGCGTCGCGGGGCGGCGGGGCGTGCGCGTGAGTCTGTGGGGTCCCCGTTGTCAATAATTGGGGACCCGGCGCACCCCTCATGACACACGCGCGGCGGAGGTCAGCGTGACTCCAGTACCCGCTCCACGAACCGGTGCAGCTTGTCCTCCAGCCGGAAAACGCGCTCTTCGAGCGACAGCGTTTCCGTCGGCTGGGGCACATCCGACTTCAGTTCGCCGCGGATGTACTGACTGCATGCGAGGTTCGAGCACGCGTAGATGCCCAGCGTGTTCCCCTCCCGCCCGAGCTTCCCCGCGCGGCGCCCGGAGAACAGCGCGATGTCGGACAGCGGATGTGTCGTCGTGCACAGGCCGCACATGTTGCTCAGCAGGACACGGCCCTTCGGCCGGGGCGCGGCGCGGAGGGAAAGCCCGATGGTCTCCCCGCGATACGGCAGCACGAGATACGCGCGAGCGGTCGCCTTCGGATCGCGCCAACCGAGGAATTCCCTTTTCTCCCAAGGGATCTCGCTCGGCGGGGCGGGCAGTGTGACGCCCTTGGCCTCGCCGCGCGTGCAGTTCACGAAGGACGCCCTGATCTCGTCCTGGCCCAGCGGTTCCATACCCGCACGGTAACCACCGCACGGGAGAACTGGCGAACCGTTTTCCAGCGGAGGTCATACGATCACCGGGTGCGCGGGAAGACGATGTCGAGCCGGTTCAGGCTGGTGCTCAGGACCAGCCTGGGGTTCGCCGCGCTCGGCCTCGGGTCCAGTGTGTGCGGGGCGGGCGTGGTCGCGTTGCTGCTGCTCCTGCAGGGCCTGCCGAGCGAAGTCGGCGACGACGGCTGGATCCTCGGCGTCACCGCGGCCGGGATCGTGGCGCTGTCGCTGGTGGTCGGCACCGTGTGGACGGCGTGGTTGCAGCGGCGCACGGCGGTCTGGTTCGTCTTCGGCCGCCCGCCGACGGAGGCCGAAGCCGCGCGGGCGCTGCGGATCCCGGTCGACATGGGGATCGTGAGCGGAACGCTCTGGCTGATCGGCACCATCGTGCTCGGTTCACTCGCCCGGGTGCTCGGATCCTGGATGGACGCGCTCGGGATGGCGCTGGTGATCGGGCTCGGCGGGCTGACCACGGTCGGCCTCACCTATCTCGCGGCGGAATGGGTCGCGCGCCCGGTGATGACGATCGCGCTCAAGGTGACGCCCCCGAAGGGGACGCTCAGGGTCACCGTGCGGACCAGGGTGATCGTCACCTGGTCGCTGGCGAGCGGTGTCCCGTTCCTCGGTGTCCTGCTGGTGGCGACGCCGCCGGACCTCGGCCAGGGCGATCACGTCGCCAGCCTGATCATGCTTTCGGCGATCGGGCTCGGCGTCGGCGCGATCGGGACGGGCCTGCTCGCGAAGGCCGTCGCGACGCCGTTGCACCGGCTGCGGGTCGCGCTCGACGAGATCGCGCGCGGCAACAAGGAGATCCGGGTCGACGTCGACGACTCCAGCGAGATCGGCCTGTTGCAGACCTCGGTCAACGACCTCGCCGCCGGGCTCCGCGAGCAGGAGCGGATGCGGGACCTGTTCGGCAGGCACGTCGGGGACGAGGTCGCCCGGCACGCGCTCGAGTACGGCGCCTCACTTTCGGGTGACGTGCGCGAGGTGACGGCCCTGTTCGTCGACGTCGTCGATTCGACGGCCCTGGCGGGGCGCACGCCGCCGGAAGACCTGGTGAAGATGCTCAACCGGTTCTTCACCAGCGTGGTCAACGCGGTCGGCGCCCGCGGCGGACTGCTCAACAAGTTCCAGGGTGACGCCGCGCTCTGCGTCTTCGGCGCCCCGACCCGGCTCGCGGACGCGCCGACGGCGGCGCTGTCGGCCGCGCGGGCGATCCGGGACGCGGTACAGGAGACCGGCGAGCTGGATCTCGGCATCGGGGTCGCGAGCGGCCGGGTCTTCGCGGGTCAGCTGGGGACGAGCAGCCGGTTCGAGTACACCGTCATCGGCGACGCGGTGAACGAGGCCGCGCGCCTGACCGAGCACGCGAAGTCCGCCGACGGCCGGATCCTGGCGAGCGAGACGGTGCTCAAGGCCGCGTTGGAGAGCGAACGCGCGCACTGGGAGCCGTACGCGGAACTGGAGCTGCGCGGACGTCAGGAACCGACACACGCCTGGGAGGCGAGCGCGCTCAGCCCGGAATGACGTCCGGCCAGCGCAGCAGCGTCGAACCCCAGGTCAGCCCGGCCCCGAAAGCCCCCATCACGACGCGGTGCCCCGGCTGGAGCGACCCGTCCTTGGCCGCGTCGGCCAGTGCGATCGGGATCGACGCGGCGCTCGTGTTGCCCACCTTTTCGATGTTCGAGTACATCACGTCCGCCGCGAGCCCGAGCTGCTTCGCGCAGGTCTGCAGGATGCGGATGTTCGCCTGGTGCCCGATGAACCGGTCGACGTCGCCGACCGTCCAGCCGGCGGACTCCAGCACGGCGCGCGCCGACTCGGCCATCCGGGCGCAGGCGTGCCGGAAGACGGTCTGGCCCTGCATCACCAGGTAGTGGTCACGCGGGTCGTCCGAACGGCGGTTCTTCGCGCCGCCGGCCTCGACCCAGAGCAGCTCCGCGAGCGCGCCCTCGCTGTGCAGGTCGAAGGCGCCGAGCGCGCCGAGGTCTCCGGCGTCGCCCGCGCGCAGCAGGACCGCGCCCGCGCCGTCGCCGAAGATCGGCACCGTGCCGCGGTCTTCGGGGTCGACGAGCGAGGTGAAGACGTCCGCCCCGATCACCAGCACGCGGCGGGCGATCCCGGCGGCGATCAGCCCGGCTCCGGTGGCGAGCCCGTAGATGAACCCGCTGCACACGGCGTTGACGTCGAACGCGGCGACGCCGTTCAGCCCGAGTTCGGTCGCGACCTGCGGCGCGCTGGCCGGGCACAGCTGGTCGGCCGTCGACGTCGCGAGCACGACGGCGTCCGCCTCGCTCTCCCCCGCCGACGCCAGCGCCCGTCGCCCCGCCTCGACCGCGAGATCCACAGTGGACGTCCCGGGGTCGACGACCCGGCGTTCGGCGATGCCGGTCCGCGAGCGGATCCACTCATCGGAGGTGTCCAGCCGCTGGGCGATCTCCTCGTTGCCCACCACGCGCGGAGGCAGCCAAGAGCCGAGACCGGCGAGAACGGCCGCCTGAGATGAGGGCACCAAGAAATCCTTTCGCGGGGCGAATACACGGTCTGCCATTCACTTGTAAGCGCTACCATTCAGTAGACCCGTCAGTTGTGTTCCGGGTCACAATTCAAAGAATCCCGCCTTGCCCGATGGGGTGATCCACGCCGCGCGACGGCGCGCTCGAAGAGCGGGCGCCCGGAGGAGTCGTCCGGTTAGCCTGGCTTGGTGCACACACCCGACCTCGACCGCCTGGACGTCGCCATCCTCGCCTGCCTGCAGTCGGACGCCCGCACGATCGCCGAGAACATCGGCGCCAAGGTGGGCCTGTCCGCGGCCGCCGTGCAGCGGCGGATCAAGCGGCTGCGCGAGGCCGGGGTGATCGAACGCGAGGTGGCGGTGCTGTCGCCGCGGGCGCTCGGGCTGTCGATGACCTTCGTGGTGATGGTCGAGATGGAGCGGGAGAACCTCGCGGTGCTCGACGGGTTCCGGAGGCAGGTGCTCGCCGACGACAACGTCCAGCAGTGTTACTACGTCACCGGCAACGCGGATTTCGTGCTCGTGGTGACCTGCCGGGACATGGCGGACTTCGAGGCGTTCACGCGGCGGATGTTCTTCGACAACCCGAACGTGCGCCACTTCACGACGTCGGTGGCGATGGACCGGGTCAAGACGGGACTGACCCTGCCGCTGGATCCCTGAGCGGTCCAAAAAGGACTCCCCGGCCCCGTCACCACGGGTATCGGCCCGAACGCAAGGGGTCTGTGCCCGGCGTTACACCACTATGGACATGTGCAGCCGATAGCGTGAACGTGGCGACATTCGCGTCATCCGCCGTATGTCCGGCCATCTCCTCCCCGAGACGAAAAAGTTCGCGCCGCGCGAACCACGAGAGCACCGAGGAGTGGCCGTGCACACCGACGCAATTCACCAGAGCCAGTTCGTTCTGCTGAACAACAGCAGCACGCCCGTTCTCTCCCGCCTGTCCTTCCACGCCGGCGAACCGTTCGCGGTGACCGTGTCGTTCCGGACCGAGCGCGGCCGGTGGGTCGAGTGGACCTTCGCGCGTGAGCTGCTCGCCACCGGTCTCACCGACCCGTCCGGGCTCGGCGACGTCCGCGTCCGCCCCGACCTCTCCGAGGACGAGGACATGCTGACGCTGGAGATCGAGTCACCCGATGGTTACGCGTCGTTCGAGCTCGAACGCGAGGACGTCGAGACGTTCCTCGAGTCCACCTACGAGCTGGTCCCGCTCGGCTCCGAGAGCGAGCACTTCGACGTCGAGGCGCTGATCGAAGAGATCAGCAACGTCTGATCAGCCTGCGGCGCGCAGCGCCTCCGTTGAGGGTGGCGGCGGGGGCATGGATGGACACCGCTCCCGCGGTACGGAAAGAGGCGAAGGGCGGCCCGAGTGCGCTGGAGGCACTCGGTCCGCCCTTCGTCTTTTTCAGGTGGTTCTCGGTGACCGGGGACGGTGTCAGCCGAGGACCAGGGAGGTCCCGGTCGCGGACAACGCCGGCCGGACCGGGAAGAAGTACGTCACCGAGCTGTTGCCGCCGGAGAGCATGCCCTGCGCCTGGTTGCCCGCGATGAACGAGCCGCCGGAGTCGCCCGCCTGCGAGCGCACGTTGGTGGCGGTCATGCCGTAGACCGTGCCCTCGGAGTAGCGGACGGTCTGGTTCTTGGCGCCGACGGTGCCGCAGGTCCAGCCGGTGGTCGAACCCGACTTGCAGACCGAGGCGCCGGTCGCGGCCTCGCTCGACCCGCTCACCCGGGTGCCGTTGTTGATGACACCGCGCGGGGTCCAGTTGCTGTTGACCCGGACGCTGGCGTAGTCGTTGCTCGGGAAGCTGACGCGGGAGAACGACCCCATCGCGACGCGGTTGGAGCCGGTCACCGTGCCGGGGCCGCAGTGTCCGGCGGTGAGGAAGCCGCCGTTGACCGAGAAGCCGATCGAACAGCGCGAAGAGTTGTTGATGTAGTAGGCGTCACCGCCGCGGACGTCGTACTTCAGGGTCGGCACCCCGGCGGTCTCGACCACCGAGACGGCGGACTTGTCCACACCGGTCTTCTCCAGGTACGAGTCGACGACGCCGCTCTGGCCCGGCAGGACGTTCAGCGTCACGCGGTTGGTCTTGGTGTCGACGCCCCAGCCGGTGATCGCGCCGTCCGCCGCGCGCTCACCCGCGTTCAGTTTGTCCACAGTGGAATCGAGCTGGGCGGCCGAGAAGCGCACGAGTTCCGCTTCCGCGCCACTGGCGAGGACCTGCCCCAGTTTCGCGGCGTCCGTGACGCCGACCCGGAGTTTTCCGGTGGCCTCGTTGTAGCTCGCGCCGCCGAAGCTGCCGGCGAGCGCCGAGGCGAGCGACTGTTCGAGCGCGCCGGCGGCGGTCTCGCTCTGGATCCGGGCGAGCGCCTGGCTCGCGGTCAGGCCGAGGTCCCGTTGCAGGGCGGGAACCATCTCGGCGTTGAGCAGACTGGTGGTCGAGGACGCCGCCGCGGGGGTGCCCGTGACGAGCGCACCGGTGGCCAGTGCCGCCGTGGCGGCCACACCGAGGAGCTTCGTGATCTTCATGCTTCTCCCTCGTCATCACGCACGGCTCCGGTTCGCCATGCGATAGCCCTCCCCTGACGGGTGAGAGTTCTGGACTCCGGTGAAGCCCGCAATCCGGGTCGGCGCGGGATAGGTATACCCATTCTTCGGGAGCCGAATCCCCTGCTCCGGTGACGATCACTCAGTGCTGGCACCCGTACGGGCACGTCCGTAAGTAGGGTTTCGGAGTGAATACCTTGCGTAGTCGTTGCCACCCCCTGAACGTGGGATGAATCGCCGGATCGGGTTTCTCGCCGACGTTTCGGGTGCCTGGTGATTTTCCAACCGACGATCCGTCGTCCAACCGGTGACGGTGCGTCGGCAGACGGCCTAGCGAGATGCCCGTGCTGTCCGTGTTGGGTGGTTTACGACCCGGTAGGCAGTGCTTAGGCTCCGCAGGACAACGCACAAGATCGTGTCGGGCTCACCGGGAACTCCCTACCGAGGAGCGCATGATGTGGCTTGCCACCCCTCGCCCGACCTCGGTCTCGGTCCGCGCCGGATCGACGGCACTCGTGGGCCGCGACGTCGAGGTCTCGGCGATCGTGAAGATCCTGCTGCGCCGTCCCGCCGCCGTGCTGATCGAAGGCGAACCCGGGATGGGCCGCAGCAGGCTGCTCGAAGAGCTGGCCGGACGCCGAGAGTTCGCGGCGGGCCGGGTGCTCTCCGGTTCCTGCCAGCCGATGCGCGAACCGTTCCCGTTCGGACCGGTGCTCGAAGCGCTGCGTTCGGCGGGCGACCGGCCGCTCGGCCCGCTCAGCCCGGTCGCCGGGGTGCTGAGACCCTTGCTGCCCGAACTCGCGGAAAGCCTTCCACCCCAACCCGAACCACTCGCCGACCCGTGCGCCGAACGACACCGTCAGTTCCGCGCCGTCCGCGAACTCCTGATCGCCTGCGGGCCCGCGCTCGTCCTGATCGACGACCTCCAGTGGGCCGATGAGGGCACCCGTGACCTGATGCGGTTCCTCGCCTCGGCCATGCCCGCCGAACTGGCCGTCGTCGCGGCCTACCGGACCGGCGCGCCCTCGGGTCACGGAGGCGCCGTCATCCCGTTCCGCACCCCGCCGAACGTCCAGACCGCCCGCGTGACGCTGGGCGCGCTCGACGTCGAAGCCGTCGGGAAGCTGGCGGAGGAACTGCTGGACCTGCCGCGGGTTTCCGCGCCGTTCACCGCGAAACTGCACGAAAGCACCGCGGGGATCCCGTTCGTGGTCGAGGAGACCCTTCGGGCGCTGCGGGACGCCGCCGGACGGCTGCCGATCGGCGAAGTGCTCTCGGATCGGCTCCTGGAGAGCCTCGAAGTCCCGATCTCCCTGCGTGAGGCCATCACCGAACGACTCGAAGGACTTCCCGAACCCGCGGTCCGGCTGGCCCGCGCGGCGGCGGTGCTCGCCGTCCCGTCCGAACCGTCGGTGATCGGTGAACTCGCCTGTCTCGGCGGCGACGCGCTCCGCTCGGCCCTTCTGTCCACTTTGGATGGCGGGGTGCTCGGCGAACTCGGCGGCGACCGTTACGGCTTCCGGCATCCCTTGGCGCGCAAGGCCGTCTACGACACCATCAGCGGTCCCGAAAGGACATTGCTGCATTCGCGCGCCATCCAGGTGCTCGCCGCCCAGCCGATCCCGCCGCTGACGCTGCTGGCGAACCACTCGCGCGCGGCGGGGCGGACCGAACAGTGGCGCCACTACGCCGAGGCTGCCGCCGACGAGGCCATCGCCCAGGGCGACACGTCACGCGCGATCGACCTGCTCCAGTCCGTACTGGCCGAGGCGGGCCTCGGCGAGGACGACATCGCCCGGCTGGCCACGAAACTCAGCCAGGTCGCGCTGCGCGGCTTCCGCCCGGACGTCATCGAGACGCTGGAGCGGATCCTCGAAGACCTCACCGACCTGCGCACGAGCGTCCGCGGGACGATCAGGCTCAGTCTCGGGATGCTGCTGGTCCGCACGATCGGGCGCCTGGGCCGGGGCCGGGTCGAGGTGGAGAAGGCGATCACCGAACTGGTCGACGAACCGGAGCTGGCCGCCCGCGGGATCAATCTGCTCGCCCAGCCGATCGACGGGCTGACCCCGTTGTCCTGGCACGAGGTCTGGATGGACCGGGCCCGCGACGTCTTCGACCGGCTCGAAGACCCGGAGCTGCGGCTCGCGCTCCTCGGCGACCGGATCGCCACCCAGGCGCACATCGGCGACGGCTCGGCCTGGACCGAGTTCACCGAACTGCCGGAACAGGGCACCGGCGTCGCCGAACGCGTCCAGCTCGCGCGGCTGTGGTGCAACCTCGCCGACGCGCAGTCCTGGGCCGGGCACCTGGCCAGGGCGGAAAAGCTGGTCACGGAAGGGATCCGCCGCGCGACCGACGCCGGCGCGCTCTACGCCGCCGGGCTCGCGCAGGGCACCCAGGTCCGGCTGGACTGGGTGCGCGGCCGCTGGTCCGGGCTCGCGGAGGTCACCGAACAGCTCCGTGACGGCTACCCCGACCTCGGGCCGATCGTCATGGAGTCCTCGCTCGTCCTCGGCGGGCTGGCCGCCGTCCGCGGGGAATTCGCCGCCGCGCAACGGCATCTGGCCGCGGCGAGCGTGCACGCGCCGGAGCACGGGCCCATCCCGGTCGTCCTTTCGGCGGCAGGGGTCCTGATCAGGGTGCTCCTCGCGACGGACGACGTCGACGGCGCGTGCGCGGCGGCCGACAACGCCGTCGCGGCGGCCCGGCGCAAGGGCGTCTGGGTGTGGGCGGCGGGGCTGGTCCCGGCCGCGGCCGAGGCCTACACGCGGGCCGGGCGCTGGTCGGAGGCGGACGCCGTGGTCGAGGAGTTCGCCCGCGGCGTCGAGGGCAAGGACTCGCCGGTCTCCCGGGTCGCGCTGCTGGCCGGGCAGGCGATCCTGCTCGACGCGCGCGGCAAACATCCCGCCGCGGCAACGGTTTTCGACGAGGCGGCGGCGGGCTACGAGGCGCTGCCGATGCCGTACCAGGCCATCGGCGCGCGGGAGCGGGCCGCGTTGTGCCGTCTCACCGCCGGCCGTCTCGACGCGGGCCGCCTCACCGCGGGCGACGGCAAGGCGATCGAGGAGCTCGCGGCGGCCGCGGAGGCCTACGAGCGGCTCGGCGCGACCAGGGACGCCGGCCGGTGCCGCCACCAGCTGCGGGAGCACGGCGCGTGGGCGCCCTCGCAGCGCGGGCGGCGCGGCTACGGCCAGGAGCTCTCGCCGCGGGAACTCGAGGTCGCGCGGATGCTTTCCGACGGGCGGACGAACCGGGAGATAGCGGACGGACTGTTCCTTTCCCCGCGTACCGTGGAACAACACGTCGCGAAGGTTCTGCGAAAACTCGGGGCCCGTTCACGGACGGACGTGGCCCGCCGGATGACGACTTACGCACCCGCGACGGTCGACCGGTAGCATCGCGGTGAACGGCCGTTATTCCTTTAGGGGCAAGAAAAGTGCCCGATCGGGCATTGTGATCCATTCCATCGGGTTCGGCGCTGTTCGTGTGGTTCCGTACAGTCATGCGCTGTGCTAGTTTGTTTTGGCCATTAACAAAGTCGGCCCCCTCTATGCAGGTCAGCCGATCGTGACGGGGTACGGCCCCCGTGAGGGAGTAGCGCAGAAGCATGGCTGAGCGAGCCGATTTCGCGCTGGGGACGATCGAGGCGACGGTGGTCGGGCGGGCGCTTGGCGTCGATGCCCGGTTGTTTCCCTTGCGTGTCCAGAACACCTCGATCGTCCCGGAGCGGTACACCGCGATCGTCCGGAAGGTCTACACCGATCTCGAGCAGCGCCGCCTGTCGATCAACGGCGAGCTGAACCAGGCCGTCCGCACCGCGTTCGCGCTGCTGGGGAATCACCGGATCACCGTCTCGATCAACGGCATCGACGGTCTCGGCCAGGACATCGCCGTCCTCACCCTCACCGACGGCAGGCAGGCGCTCGGCATCACGCAGGCCCACGGCGAAGACGAACTCCAGTTCGCGCTCTTCTCCGACGACGAGCTGGTCGAGGTCCTCTCCGGGGTGCTGCCGCGGATGCGCCCCGCGTCGACCGGCCGCCGCACGATCGTGCAGCAGGAGGAGCGCGCCGTCTCCGCGATGACCGCGCGCCGTCAGGCCGAAGCCGAGTTCGACGAGGAGGAGACCGACGCGTTCGGCAACCTCCAGTTCACCGGCGTCGTCCGCGCCCGGCCGGAGTCTCCGGCCCCGCGCAACGACGAGAGCGACCTCGAAGTCCTGGAGCAGGTGCTGGCCGGGCCCCGCCTCGGTGGCGGGTACATCATCGTGAGCGGGATCGGCCGCCGCGGCGAGCGACTCCGGTCGACGCCGCTGAGCTGGCTCGACACCGAAGACGGCCGGTACCTAGTCTGGACCGAGACCGACGAAGCCTCGGGCGCCGTGATCGGTCACTACGACCCGGCCAGTCAGTCGGGCGTGGCGAACGCGATCCGGGACGCCATCGCTGACATCTACTGACCTTCCTGAACCCGGCGAGAGGACCCTCCGTTGACCGAGGAAGCACAAGAACTGCAGCCGTTGATGGCGGCGCGCAAGGTGGCGTTCGCGAGCGCGCGGCTGAAGGAGATGGCCAAGCAGGGCGGCTTCGCCGTCGACGAGACCACCGGCCAGGAGATGATCCGTTCACTCCAAGGTGTGATCGACAGCCTCGAAGAGCGCTGGAGCGCGCTGACCAAGCTGCAGAAGTCGCCGGCGATGAGCTCCACCGCGACCGCGCAGTGGGTGTCCCAGCACATGCACGGCACCGCGACGGACGCGCAGGGCCTGCTCACCCAGCTCCAGACCGCTCGCGCCGAGTTCCCCACCTACGTCGAGGCGATCGAACTCGCCAAGCGGAACTACCGCGAACGCGACAACGAGAACCAGCGCAACCTGAAGCAGATCGACACCGAGATCTGAGGAGAGACCTGTGACCGAATCCGAGGAGAAGACGGCGAAGGTCTCCGACCCGAACTCGCCCGACTACGACAAGCTCGACGGGCACTACGACCCGACAGCCGACTCGTCGTCCGACTACTACGTCGGGCCGCTGGCGGACAAGGGCGCGTCCGGCGACGAGATCCGGGCCGGGGCCTCGGCCGGAACGGACCTCATCTTCAACTTGCTCGGCTGGGGGAAGACCCCACTCGTCGGCATGAAGGACCAGTTCACTCAGAAGATGTACGAGGGGCAACTGGAGAAGGCGCGCGAGGGTCTCGACAAGAACCTGGACATGCGGAAGCCCGGCGACCCGCCGTCCACGGTCTGGGGCAACGCCACCCACGAGCAGATGCAGTCCGCGATCGCGGAGAACGCGGACCCGGCCGCGGTCGGCGAGTCCTCCGAAGAGTGGGTCCGGGCGGGTAACGACCTGGCGGGCCACCAGCGCAACCTGGCGAAGGCGATCAGCGCGAGCACGGGCAACTGGGAGGGCGAGGGCGGCGACGCGGCCCGCGAACACCTCGCCGGTGTCGGCAAGTGGCTCGGCGCGACGGCGAACGGCGCGACGCTGACCGGACGGCAGCAGCAGATCCACTCGCAGACCCTCAACGAGACGCAGAAGCTGATGGCGGCGAACCCGCCGGTGGCGTTCAGCGTGCAGGAGGCCAACGCCAACCTGCAGACGATCAAAGACCCGGTGCTGTACATGGCGCAGCTCGGGAAGGATCTCGGCACCTTCAAGAAGCAGCAGGACGCGCGCGACCAGGCCGCAAAGGTGATGACCGACTTCGACAAGACGGTCGGCTCGGCGATCGCCACCCCGGCGTTCCCTGCTCCGCCGAAGTTGAAGACGGCCCAGGCGACCCGGCAGATGCAGGGCACGCCGATGTCCGGTGGCGGCGCCGGTGGTGGCGGGTTCAAGCCCGCCATGCAGGGCACCCCCATGTCCGGTGACGGCACGCAGAACCCCAGCCCCTTCAACGTGGACGCGGACGGACGTACCCGTCCGGACGGCATCGCCGCTTCGCTCGACGGGGGCCCGCAGGGCGGCCCCGGCGGCACGGGCGGTGGCCCCGGTGGCATGAGCCCCTTCAGCTCGCCGAACGGCGGCCCGGGCGGGGGCAATCCCGGCGGGAATCCGGGTGGCGGCTTCCCCGGCGGTGGTTTCCCCGGTGGCGGTGGCCCCGGTGGCGGTCCCGGCGGTGGCCCCGTCACGAACCCGGTCATGCCCAACATCCCGAACGGGCCGTCCGGCGAGAACTACCGCCCGCCGTCGTCGCCGAACATCAGCATGCCCAAGATCGACGAAGGGACGCACACCACGGGCTACACCCCGCCGTCCGTCTCGCCGCCGTCGTTCAACCCGCCGAACATCCCCTTCCCCGAAAGCGGCGGCCCGCGTCCGGGCGGCGGTCTCCCGTACAACCCGCCGAACATCCCGTTGCCGAACATCCCGGGACCCAACAGCGGCGGACCGAACTCGGTCCCGCCGAGGATCCCGCCGATCCCCCGCCCGAACATCCCCAACTTCCCGGACCCCGGCTCCTCCTACAAGCCCACGCCGTACACCCCGCCCAAGATGCCGAACATCCCCGGTATCCCCGGTATCCCCGGTGGGGGCACCGGCGGCAGCGGCTTCGGCGGCGGCAGTGGTGGCAGCGGCTTCGGTGGTAGCGGTGCCGGTGGCTCGGGCGCCGGTGGTCTCGGTGGCGCCGGAAGGTCGACGGGCTCGCTCGGCATGGGCGGCGCCGCGGGCGCGATGGACGCCGAAGCGGCCGCGGCCCGCGCGGCCGGCGCCGGCGGTACCGGCGGCAAGCCCGGCGGCACCGGCATGGGCCCGATGGGCGGCATGGCACCCGGTGGCGCCAAGGGGCAGGGCCAGGACGACAAGGAACACAAGGCCGCCGAGTACCTCGAGTCCGACGACCCGTCGTTCTTCGCCGCCGACGAGGTCGTGGCGCCTCCGGTGATCGGTGACTGGCAGAACAAGGACTGGAAGTGACAGCGCCCTCGTTCGAGGTCGATCCGGACGACCTGACCGCGCACGCGAGCCATCTCGACGGGCTCGTGGACCGGCTGAACACCGCGCACGGCGCGACCGGTTCGGCGATGTCGGCGGACGCGTACGGCCTGCTGTGCGCGTTCCTTCCGCCGATCGTCAACCCGACGGGCGAACGCGCGGCGGAGGCGATCAAGGCGGCCGGCGAAGGAGTGCAGGCGACGGCGGACAACGTCCGCTCCGCCGCGAAGTCCTATGTGGACGGTGACAAGACCAACGCGGAACCGTTCAAGGCCGACTTCAAGGCCTTGGACATCGGAGGAAAGCAGTGACGAGGCCGAACGAGCTCGGTGAGCTCATGCTGGATCCGGACGAGGCCCAGCGCAAAATGGACCAGTGGGCCGCGGGCCTGGAGGAGAAGGCCCAGCGCTACGCGGCCGCCCAGGAGCGGACCGAGGAGCTGCGGCTGACGGCCACCAGCTCCGACGGCGCCGTCAAGGTGACCGTCGGGGCGGACGGCGGCGTGACGGCTCTCGAATTCGGGAACAAGGCCAGGACGTACCCGATGGAGGAGCTGTCGCGGCAGATCCTCGCGACGATGCACCAGGCGCAGGGCGGGATCGCCGGCAAGGTCGCGGAGGTCATGCAGGAGTCGCTCGGCGACGAGGACCAGGAGACCAGGGAGCTGATGATCGGCACGCTGCGCAGCCGCTTCCCCGAGATCGAAGAGGAGGAGCCGACGGCGTCCGAGCCGCCTCCTCCGCCGCCGCCGCCATCGGCCTCCACTCCGCCGCCGCAGGCGCCTCGCGAGCGGCGTCACGAAGCTCCGGACGACGAGGGCAACTCGCCCTGGTAGACCCTCTTGAGTAC
>NZ_JBHXJK010000068.1:27665-46614 GCF_042723255.1 Amycolatopsis thailandensis | reverse complement strand
CCCCATCGGGTTTCTTTGCCCCCGCAACAGCCCGTTTGGGTGGCCCCAAACCCAATTTTCGATCGGTTTTGGGTTTCTATTGGGTTTTCCCCAACGCTTCCGCCCCTTCGCCGGTCACCGTCGAGCGCCGGTCCGTGAAGGCCTCCTTACCTACCCTCAAGGTAGTGAAGGAGGCCTTCACTACCTCCCGGATCGTCACAGACGCCTCGGAAGCACCAGCGGTCACAACGGTTGCCCGTGAAGGCCCCCTAGCCGAGTACATGAAGGCCCCCATCCTTGCGCTAGACGCAGTGAAGGGGGCCTTCATGTACCGGCAGGCAGGCCCCCTCGACCCAATGAGCTCCGGAAGGACCCAGCGTCGGGGGAAGCCCATGAGAGGAAACCCAACACCCCCATCTACCCTATGAGATCGGTAAGTACCCAGCGTCGCGAAAGCCACTTTCGAGACACCAGACGTCCCGAAAGTGGCTTTCGCGTCGCGGCCGTCGGCGCGTTCCCCGGAAAAGGAATTGGACGATGGACCGTCGTGATCGCCCGAAGCTACCTTCAACGACATGGAGCGGTGCGATGACCACTTGTAGCTGTGACCATTTCGGTGAGTCCGGATGACGAGGAGTCCGTTGATGCTGCCCGGTCTCGTCCCGCGGAACGCGGTGCGCCGCCGCGACGACCGTGACCACGCGGACCGGATCGCGTTGTCGGCCGCGACCACCGACGGGGTGCACATGCGGACCGAGGACGTCCGCGCCTGGATCGCGGAACGCCGTGAGGCCAACACCTTCCACGTCGAGCGCATCCCGTTCGCGGACATGGACCAATGGTGGTTCGAGGAGGCGACCGGCAATCTCGTCCACCGCAGCGGCCGGTTCTTCGCCATCGAAGGCCTGCACGTGGTCGAGCACGACGGCCCGCACGGCGACGGTCCCTACCGTGAATGGCAGCAGCCGGTCATCAAGCAGCCCGAAGTCGGCATTCTCGGCATCCTGGCCAAGGAGTTCGACGGTGTCCTGCATTTCCTGATGCAGGCCAAAATGGAGCCGGGAAACCCCAATCTGATCCAGCTCTCGCCGACGGTGCAGGCCACCCGCAGCAACTACACCAAGGCGCACGGCGGCACGAACGTCAAACTGATCGAGTACTTCGCCCCGCCCGATCCCGAACGGGTCATCGTCGACGTTCTCCAGGCGGAGCAAGGGTCGTGGTTCTTCCGCAAGTCCAATCGCAACATGATCGTCGAGACCGTCGACGACGTGCCGGGAGTGGGCGACTTCCGCTGGCTCACCCTCGGCCAGATCGCGGAGCTGATGCACGAGGACGAGACGATCAACATGAACGCCAGGAGCGTGCTGTCGTGTTTGCCTTACCACGACACGGATCCCGGCGCGTTGTTCTCCGACGTCCAGCTCCTCTCGTGGTTCACGAACGAACGTTCCCGGCACGACGTGCGGGCACAGCGCATCCCGCTCAAGGACGTCGGCGGCTGGAAGCAGGGCGTCGAAGCGATCGAGCACGAGGACGGCCGGTTCTTCAACGTCCGCGCGGTGGCGGTGAAGGGCAGCAACCGCGAGAAGATCAGCTGGACCCAGCCGTTGCTCGAATCCGTCGGTGAAGGTGTCGTGGCGTTCCTCAGGCGTGAGATCGGCGGCGTGCCGCACGTCCTGGTGCACGCCCGCGCCGACGCCGGGTTCCTGGACACCGTCGAGCTGGCACCGACGGTCCAGCGCACGCCGCTCAACTACGCGCACTTGCCGGCGGAGAACCGTCCGCCGTTCCTCGACTTCGTCCAGGACGCTCCCCGGTCGCGGATCCGTTACGAGGCCGTCCATTCCGAGGAGGGCGGCCGTTTCCTCAACGCGAGGGCCCGCTATCTGGTGGTCGACGCCGACGAGACGGTCGATCCGCCGCCCGGCTTCGCCTGGGTGACCCCGGCGCAGCTGACCACGCTCACCCGGCACGGGCACTACGTCAGTGTCGAGGCCCGCACGCTGCTCGCCTGCATCAACGCCGCGGTCGCACAGCCGCGCGCGAACGCCGTCATCGATTTCCCCTCAGTACACGGAAAGGCTCGCGCATGACCACGCGTGTTTGGGACTATCTCGCCGAATACCGGGCCGAGCGGCTCGACCTGCTGAACGCGGTCGAGACGGTCTTCGACTCGGGACAGCTCGTGCTCGGCGCGAGCCTGCGCGGATTCGAAGCGGAATTCGCCGCGTACCACGGCACCGGGCATTGCGTCGGTCTCGACAACGGGACGAACGCGATCAAGCTTGGCCTGCAGGCACTGGGGGTCGGTCCGGGCGACGAGGTGATCACGGTCTCGAACACCGCCGCGCCGACCGTGGTCGCCATCGACGGCACGGGCGCCACCCCGGTCTTCGTCGACGTCCGCGAGGACGACTTCCTGATGGACACCGACCAGGTCGAGGCCGCGATCACCGAGCGCACCAAATGCCTGTTGCCGGTCCACCTGTACGGGCAGTGCGTGAACCTGGCCCCGTTGAAGGCGCTCGCCGCGAAGTACGGACTGTCCCTTTTGGAGGACTGCGCCCAGGCGCACGGCGCCCGGCAGAACGGCGTCGTCGCGGGGGCGACCGGAGACGTGGCCGCGTTCTCGTTCTATCCCACCAAGGTGCTCGGCGCGTACGGCGACGGCGGCGCGGCCATCACCTCCGAGGAATCCGTGGCGGCGAAGCTGCGCAGGCTCCGGTACTACGGCATGGAAGAGCGGTACTACACCGTGGAGACGCCTGCCCACAACAGCAGGTTGGACGAGGTCCAGGCCGAGATCCTGCGGCGCAAGCTCAAGCGGCTCGACGCCTACACCGACGCCCGCCGTGCCGTCGCCCAGCGCTACGTCGAAGGCCTCGGCGACACCGAACTGAAGCTTCCCCGGACCGTCGACGGCAACGAGCACGTGTACTACGTGTACGTGGTGCGCCACCCGCGACGCGACGAAATCCTGGAGCGCCTCAAGGCCTACGACATCCATCTGAACATCAGCTACCCGTGGCCGGTGCACACCATGACCGGATTCGCCCACCTCGGCTACGAGACGGGCTCGCTCCCCGTCACCGAAAAGCTGGCGGGCGAGATCTTCTCGCTGCCGATGTACCCCGCGCTCTCTCCCGACCTGCAGGACAAGGTCGTCCACGCGGTCCGCGAAGTGCTGTCCACCCTCTGACCGCCGATCACAGGAGAAAGCTGTGCAAGCACGCAAACTCGCCGTCGAAGGCGCGATCGAGTTCACTCCTCGCGTCTTCCCCGACGACCGGGGCATGTTCCTCTCGCCGTATCAGGAAGAGGCCTTCGTCGAGGCCAACGGCGCTCCGCTGTTCCGGGTGGCGCAGACGAACCACAGCGTGTCGAAGCGTGGGGTCATGCGGGGCGTCCACTACACCGTGACGCCGCCTGGCGTCGCGAAGTACGTCTACTGCGCACGCGGCAAGGCGTTGGACATCGTGGTCGACATCCGGGTCGGCTCGCCCACGTTCGGCAAGACCGACGTGGTCCTGATGGACCAGGAAACCCACCGGACTATGTACTTCCCGGTCGGGCTCGGCCACGCGTTCGTGGCGCTCGAGGACGACACCGTCATGTCCTACATGATCTCCGGAACCTATGTGCCGCAGAACGAGCTGGCGCTTTCGGTGCTGGACCCGGCCCTGGAACTCTCCTTGGACATCGGGGTCGAACCGATCCTGTCCGAACGGGACCGGGTGGCGATCACGCTCGCCGAGGCGAAGGAACGAGGTCTCCTGCCGGATTACGCCACCAGCCTGGAGCTCGAACGACGGCTGACCGAAGCCCCGGTCACGGCCTGACATGCTCGAAAAGATGAACGGAGACAACGGAGATCCCGTCGCCGCCCTGCGCGGTGCCGGGGTCGTCGTCACCGGCGCCGGCCGGGGCATCGGTGCGGCGCTGGCGAGGGGCTTTGCCGCAGCGGGCGCGCGGGTCGTGGTCAACGACCGGCACGCCGACCGGGCCGCCGCCGTCGCCGCCGAGATCGGCGGGTTCGCGTTGCCCGGCAACGCATCGGATCGCCTGGTGCCCGCGGCCCGTGAACTGCTGGGCGGGCCCGTCGACGTCTACTGCGCCAACGCCGGCGTCCTGAAGACCGGCGGCCCCGAAGCCTCCGACGACGACTGGGCGACGTCCTGGGACGTCAACGTCATGGCGCATGTGCAAGCCGCCCGTGACCTGTTGCCCGACTGGCTGGAGCGCGGGCGGGGCAGGTTCGTTTCGGTCGCTTCGTCGGCGGCGCTGCTCACCCTGATCGGGTCCGCGCCGTACGCGGTTTCCAAACACGCGTCGCTCGCGTTCGCCGAATGGATGTCGGTGACCTACCGGCATCTCGGCATCCACGTGCACGCGATCTGCCCGCGTGCCGTGCGCACCGAAGCGTACGAAGCGGAACTCGAATCCGCCGAACTGAGACTGCTTTCGACAGCCATCGGTCCCGAGAAGGTGACGGAAGCATTGTTCGAAAGCATCGCGGAGAACCGGTTCCTTGTCCTCCCTCATCCCGAGGTCGCCGACCACGCGGCCCAGCGCGTCACCGACCGCGAACGCTGGCTCAGCGACATCAACCGGATGCAGACCAGCACCTCGCGCTGAAAGATCGCCATCGCGGAAACCAGACGGGCTTCGCGATGGCGATTTTTCGTGTGCTGCAAAGGTTTCTGGGCTTGGACGCGTTGACCGCCGTGATCGGCGAAGCCTAATTTCGAAATGTCCGCCGACTTCCGCGAAAGGTGAGGGTCATGCGCGCTGCGCCGTTCAAGCAGCTGCTCCGAAGCAAGCTCAGAACATGGGGGTGGATGTACCGATGACTGCCATCGTAGAACCGGCCGAAGAGCTTTCCGTTTTCACCGGCCTGACCGAGATCACCAGGTTCGCCGGCGTGGGGACCGCGGTTTCCGCGTCGTCCTATTCGCAGTCCGAACTCCTCGAAATCCTCGACGTCGAGGATCCGAAGATCCGGTCGGTCTTCCTGAACAGCGCCATCGACCGGCGCTTCCTCACCCTTCCGCCGGAGAGCCCCGGCGGCGGGCGCGTGTCCGAACCGCAGGGCGACCTCCTCGACAAGCACAAGAAGATCGCCGTCGACATGGGATGCCGGGCGCTGGAAGCCTGCTTGAAGTCGGCGGGCGCGACACTTTCCGACCTGCGTCACCTGTGCTGCGTCACCTCGACCGGGTTCCTGACCCCCGGCCTCAGCGCGCTGATCATCCGCGAGCTGGGCATCGACCCGCACTGCAGCCGCTCCGACATCGTGGGCATGGGCTGCAACGCCGGTCTCAACGCGCTCAACGTGGTCGCGGGCTGGTCCGCGGCGCATCCGGGCGAACTCGGCGTCGTCCTGTGCAGCGAGGCGTGCTCCGCCGCCTACGCGCTGGACGGCACCATGCGGACCGCGGTGGTCAACAGCCTTTTCGGAGACGGATCCGCGGCGCTGGCCGTCATTTCCGGAGACGGGCGCGTGCCGGGTCCGCGTGTCCTGAAATTCGCCAGCTACATCATCACCGACGCGGTCGAAGCGATGCGTTACGACTGGGACCGTGACCAGGATCGCTTCAGTTTCTTCCTCGACCCGCAGATTCCCTACGTGGTCGGCGCGCACGCCGAGATCGTCATCGACCGGCTGCTGTCCGGGACCGGCCTGCGCCGCAGCGACATCGGCCATTGGCTGGTGCACTCCGGTGGCAAGAAGGTGATCGACGCGGTCGTCGTCAACCTCGGCCTGAGCCGGTACGACGTCCGCCACACCACCGGTGTGCTGCGTGACTACGGGAACCTCTCCAGCGGCTCCTTCCTCTTCTCCTACGAGCGGCTCGCCGACGAGGACGTCGCCCGCTCGGGGGAGTACGGCGTGCTCATGACCATGGGGCCCGGCTCCACTATCGAAATGGCGCTTATTCAATGGTGACGCGTAACGAAGACAACGGCGACCTGGTGCTGCGGTTCGACGGTTCCCGTCCGCTGTCGATCGCGGCGGTCGAGGAGATCGACGCGCTCTGCGACCGGGCCGAGGACCGGCGTGAGCCGGGGCCGGTCACGGTCCACCTCACGGGCGCACCTCCGGCCGGCTGGGCGAAGGGGCTGACGGTCGGCCTGGTCTCCAAATGGGAGCGGGTCGTCCGCCGGTTCGAACGGCTCGGCAGGCTCACCGTCGCGGTGGCTTCCGGCGAGTGCGCCGGAACGGCACTCGACCTCCTCCTCGCCGCGGACGTCCGGATCGCCGAGCCGGGGGCGAGCTTGCGGTTGTCCAGCGCGGGCGGCGGCTCCTGGCCGGGAATGACCGTGTACCGCCTCACCAAGCAGGCGGGCGCGGCGGGCATCCGGCGGGCCGTGCTGCTGGGGACCCCGATCGACACCGGGCGCGCGCTCTCCCTGAACTTGATCGACGAGGTGACCGAGGATCCGGCGAAGACACTGGCCGAGCTGGCCGGGGTCACCGACGGCGCCGAGACGGCGATCCGCCGTCAGCTCATCTTCGAAGCGGGCTCGACCACCTTCGAGGAGGCACTCGGTTCGCACCTGGCCGCTGCGGACCGGGCCCTGCGTCGGGAAGCCAAGTCGTGACGACTCTTTCGCCAGGGCCCGATCTCCGGGCCCTGGCGGGGGAGGCTCACCGGGTCGACGACGAAATCCGGGCGCTGCGCACGGCGTTCGTCGAGGAGCACGCCGAAGAGATCTACGCCGGACTCACCGATGGCCGGACGCGATACCTGCGGATCGACGAACTCGTCCGCGCCGCCGCTCTCGCCTGTCCCGGCCTGGTTCCTTCGGAAGAGCAGATGGCGGCCGAGCGTTCCCTGCCCCAGGCGGAAAAGGAAGGGCGCGAGATCGACCAGGGCATCTTCCTGCGCGGGATCCTGCGAGCCCCGAAAGCCGGTCCGCATCTGCTCGACGCCATGCTCCGGCCCACCGAAAGGGCGCTGAAGCTGCTGCCCGGGTTCCTCGAAACCGGCGTCGTGGAGATGGAGGCCGTCCGGCTGGAACGCCGTGACGGTGTCGCGCACCTGACCCTGTGCCGGGACGACTGCCTGAACGCCGAGGACGGCCGTCAGGTCGACGACATGGAGACCGCTGTCGATCTGACGCTGCTCGACCCGTCCGTCCGAAGTGGACTCCTTCGGGGCGGGGTGATGAGTCACCCCCGGTATCTGGGACGCCGGGTGTTCTGCGCGGGGATCAACCTCAAGAAGCTCAGCTCCGGTGACATCCCGCTCGTCGATTTCCTGCTGCGGCGGGAAACCGGCTACATCCAGAAGATCTTCCGCGGCCTGCTCACGGACGGCTCGTGGCATTCGCGGCTGACCGACAAGCCCTGGATGGCGGCCGTCGACTCCTTCGCCATCGGCGGCGGGACCCAGCTCCTCCTGGTCTTCGACCACGTGCTCGCGGCGTCGGACGCGTACCTCAGCCTGCCCGCGGCCAAGGAAGGGATCATCCCGGGGGTGTCGAACTTCCGGCTGTCCCGGATCGCCGGACCTCGGGTGGCCCGGCAGGTGA
Organism: Amycolatopsis thailandensis; assembly: GCF_042723255.1. Lineage (NCBI taxonomy): Bacteria > Bacillati > Actinomycetota > Actinomycetes > Pseudonocardiales > Pseudonocardiaceae > Amycolatopsis > Amycolatopsis thailandensis. Next base: position 39,096 of record NZ_JBHXJK010000068.1, on the reverse strand, counting down.
TCCTCGGCGGGCGCAAGCTCCGGGCGGACGAGCCGGACGCCCGATCCATCGTCGACGAGGTCGTCCCGCCGGAAGAGATGGACACGGCGATCGACAGCGCGCTGGCCCGGCTCGACGGGGAAGCAGTGGTGGCCAACCGTCGCATGCTGAACCTGGCCGAGGAACCGCCGGAGGAATTCCGCCGGTACATCGCCGAATTCGCGCTACAGCAGGCTTTGCGCATCTACGGCGCGGACGTGATCGGCAAGGTCGACGGCTTCGCGGTGGGTGCGCGATGAAGGAAACCGGTGTGCGGTACGAAAAGAAGGACCACGTCGCCTACGTGACGATGGACCGGCCCGGCGTGCTGAACGCGATGGACCGGCGGATGCACACGGAACTCGCCGGGATCTGGGACGACGTCGAGGCCGACGACGATGTCAGGGCCGTGGTCCTGACCGGCGCGGGGGACCGCGCGTTCTCCGTCGGGCAGGACCTGAAGGAACGCGCGCGGCTGACCGAGGAGGGCGTGGAGGCCTCGACGTTCGGCAGCGGCGGGCAGCCGGGGCATCCGCGGCTGACCGACCGGTTCACGCTGTCGAAGCCGGTGGTGGCCCGCGTGCACGGTTACGCGCTGGGCGGCGGGTTCGAACTGATGCTGGCGTGCGACATCGCCATCGCGTCCGAGGACGCGGTCTTCGCGCTGCCGGAGGTCCGGCTCGGCCTGATCGCCGGGGCCGGGGGAGTGTTCCGGTTGCCGCGCCAGCTGCCGCACAAGGTGGCGATGGGCCATCTGCTGACCGGTCGCCGGATGGACGCGGCGACCGCGCTCCGATACGGGCTCGTGAACGAGGTCGTGCCGGTGGCCGAACTGGACCGGTGTGTCGCCGAATGGACGGACAGTCTCGTGCGCGCCGCACCGCTTTCGGTCCGTGCGATCAAGGAGGCCGCGCTGCGATCGCTGGACGTCCCGCTGGAAGAGGCGTTCAAAACCTCGTATCCGTGGGAAGAACGGCGACGGCGGAGCGCGGACGCGACCGAAGGCGCCCGGGCCTTCGCCGAAAAACGGGACCCGATTTGGACCGGGCGTTAGCTTTTCCTCCCCGGGTGACAAATGGCAGAAGATTCCGGCGTAAGAGAAATCACGGTAACGTCCCTCGCGTCACGTGATGCCGGGCTTTCCCGAGCTTCATCGTTCACCCGAGACCGCCGTCCGGGCCGGGAAATCCCGGCTTTCCCCTCGCCCGATGCCGGCAGAAATCCTGGATACCTGTGATGACAACCATCGCCGCCGTCGATCTCGACAACCAGCGCATCGACCGCCTGGTCCCGTTGGTCACGCCCGCCCTGCTGCACCATGAACTCCCGCTCAGCGCCACCGCGGCCGACACGGTGCGACAGGGGCGCGAGGCCGTCGTCCGCGTCCTCGACGGCACGGACGACAGGCTGCTCGTGATCGCCGGGCCCTGCTCGATCCACGATCCCGCCGCGGCCCTCGAATACGCCGACCGCCTCGCCGCCCTCGCTGGCCGGTTCGTCAACGACCTGCTGATCGTCATGCGCGTCTATTTCGAAAAGCCCCGTACGGTCGGCGGCTGGAAAGGGCTCATCAACGACCCGCACCTCGACGGCACCGGTGACGTCAACCGCGGGCTGCGTATAGCCAGGGACCTTCTCCTCGAACTCGCCGAGGGTGGCCTGCCCGCCGCGTGCGAATGGCTGGACACGACCATTCCGGCGTACCTCGCGGACACTGTCTCGTGGGGCGCGATCGGCGCCCGGACGGTGGAAAGCCAGAACCACCGCATGCTGGCCAGCGGTCTGTCCATGCCCGTCGGCTTCAAGAACCGGCGCGACGGCGACGTCACTGTCGCCGTCGACGCGATCCGCGCCGCCGAGGCGCGCCACGTCGTTCCCGGCGTCGACCCCAGCGGCCTGCCCGCCATCCTGCACACCGTCGGCAACCCTGATTGCCACGTCGTCCTGCGCGGGGGCAACAGCGCGCCCAACCACAACCCGGCGTCCGTCCGCGCGACGCTCACCACCCTGCAGAACGCCGGTCTGCCGCGCCGCGTCGTGATCGACGCCAGCCACGACAACAGCCGCAAGGACCACCTCCGGCAGGCCGTCGTCGCCGAGCAGATCGCCGAGCAGGTCAGGAACGGCCAGCGCGGGATCGTCGGCGTCATGGTCGAATCCAACCTCCAGGCGGGCCGCCAGGACCTCCACCCCGACCGGCCGCTCACCTACGGGCAGTCGATCACGGACGCCTGCATCGACATCGCCGCCACCCAGGAGGTCCTCGAAACCCTCGCCGTCGCGGCCGCCGCCCGGCGGACCGTGAAGTGACGCTGGACGTTCGGGCGATCACCGCTGACCGATCGCGTCGGCGCACCCCATCGCCGTGTTCGGCGCGCCCTCGCCTTGGGTGTGCCGAAGATGCGCCTCGCCCCAGACCCTGACCTCTTCGACCACGGGCAGGACCGTGGTCCCGTACGGGGTGAGCCGGTAGATCACGCGCGCCGGGACCGGCCCGGTCACCACGCGTTCGACGAGCCCGTCGGCTTCGAGTTCCCGCAGCTGCTCGGCCAGCACCTTGGGCGTGATCGGCGCGCCCCGGCGGCGAAGACCGGCGAAATGGGACTCGCCGTGGGCGAGCCAGTACAGCAGCGTGAGTTTCCATTTCCCGCCGATCGCGGCGAACGCGGCGGCCATCGGGCAGCCGGGCAGCGGGTTGGGGCGCGAAAGGTTACCCGCAGGTGCCTTCTTGTCCATGGCCGTTCTCCGCTCCGATAGTCGGACCATGACCGTGCCATACAAACGAATCCTGACAGTGTGCCTTTCGGCCGTCCTGCTGATCGCGACGGCGGCGTCGGGCGACGCGTCGACGTCACCCGACGGTCAACGAGCCTTCGATTGGGAGATCGGGGCCTGGCGTTCCTCCGTGCGGGTCCTCGCCGAACCGCTTTCGGACTCCGCGGACCAGTGGCTCCCGTTCACGGGAACCAGCACGGTGCGCCCGCTCATGGACCGGCGGGCGAACGCCCTCGAGTTCGAGGTCGCGGGACCGAACGGCCGCATCGACGCGCTCAACCTGCGGTTGTACGAACCGCGGACACAGCGGTGGAGCCTGACCTTCGTCAACCTGCGCGACGGCCTGCTCACCCCATCGGTCCACGGCGGGTTCCGTGACGGCGTCGGCGACTTCCGCGGCGACGACACCCTGGGCGGCCGTCCGATCAAGGTGCGTTTCCTGATCTTCCGGCCAGGGCCGGACGAGGCGCGGTTCGAGCAGGCGTTTTCGGCCGACGGCGGGACGACGTGGGAGACGAACTGGGTCGCCGTGGACCACCGGATCCGCAAGTGACCTGATCAGTGGCCGAACGGGTCCGGGACATCGCCGGGCAGCCAGGTGTGTCCCGGCCCGGTCCAGCCGTTCCGCTTGAGCATCCGCTTCGCGCCTCGCGCGTGCCTGCCGACGAGCCGCTCGAGGTAGAGCTTGCCCGCCAGGTGATCGGCCTCGTGCTGCAAGCAGCGCGCGAAGAAACCGGTGCCTTCGACGGTGATCGGCGCGCCGTGTTCGTCGGCACCGTCGACGGCGGCCCAGGACGCGCGGCCGGTGGGGAAGACCTCGCCGGGCACGGAAAGGCAGCCTTCGAGATCGTCGTCCGGATGGGGCATGGTCTCGGGGATTTCGGACGTCCGCAGGACCGGATTGACGACGTGACCCCGATGACGCGTCCCGGTGTCGTCCGGGCAGTCGTAGATGAAGACGCTCCGGGGATCCCCGATCTGATTGGCCGCCAGGCCCGCGCCGTTGGCGGCGGTGTTGGTCTCGTACAGGTCCTCGATGAGGCGGGCGAGGTCGTCGTCGAATTCGGTGACCGGGGTCGCCGCCGTGGCCAGTGCTTGTTCGCCGCTGATGAGGATGGGACGGATCGTCATGCGAACGAGAGTACTCAAACGCGAGTAGTCGTGTAGTACTAGACCGGTGAACCCGACCAGGCTCTTCATCCTCGGTGCCCTCGCCAAACGCGGGCCCATGCACGGCCATCAGCTCCGCCGCGAGGCGCGGATGGACCGAACCGAGCTGTGGTCGCAGGTCAAACCGGGGTCGCTCTACGGGGCGTTGCACCGGCTCGAAGGCGAGAAGCTGATCGAGCCCGTGCGGACCGAGCAGCTCGGCGCGCTCCCCGCGCGGACGGTGTACTCGATCACCGCCGAAGGGCACCGTGAGCTGCGCGCACTGCGCGACGAGGCCTTCGCCGAAGTGGTCCTCAAACCCGATCCGGTGGATCTCGCACTGGTCGTCAGCGGAGACCTCGACCGTGAGATGCTGCGGGGCTACCTCGAAGACCGTCTCGCGGCGCTGACCGCCCAGGCGACCCAATTCGGTCACCTGGGCGAACGGCGGTGGCCCGATCAGTCCGTGGCCGACGACCTCGTCTTGGAGCACGCCCGACTCCGGATCGAAGCCGAGCTGACCTGGCACGAGCTGGTGCTCACCCGGTTGGACAAGCTGTCCGAGCTGGACGGCTGAAGGGCTGTCCGGAACCTCAGCCGGCGCGGCCGAAGACCATGCCGCGCAGGGCGTAGAACCGCGCGAAGTCCTCGTCGTCCACGTAGGCGTCTTGCTGGCCGTGCGGGCCGGTCCCCGACGGGTTGTTCATGACGAGGCCCGACTCGGTCACGCCGGTGACCAGCACCAGATGCCCGCCCTTGCGGGGCGGCTCGCTCTTCGGCTCCCTGATCGACTTGTGCACCGACGCCATCACCTGGTGCCCCTGGGCGACCAGGTTCCGCAGTTCGGACAGGCCGAAATCGATCCGCACCTCGCCGTCGATCCCGAACCGGTCCGCCGCCCAGCCGAGGAACGGCGCGTAGATCAGGCCGTGCACGCCGGTCTCGTGCCGCACGTAGCCGCCGAACCGCTCGCATTCCTTGGCCAGCTCGACGCTCGGCGGGACCTCTTGCCCTCGATGGGCCAGCATCATCCGCAGACAGGCCATCCCGCAGGCGCGCCACGACCAGAATTCGTATTCCCGCGCGGAAACGGCGCCGGAATCCGCCCAGCGCGGATCGTCCGCGGCGGACATCGCGCCGGTGACGATCGCCGCGACGAGTTCGGGGGATTCCCATTGCGAGAAATACGGAATGGGCATGCGCGCAGTCTTCCACACGCGAATCGGCTACAGGCCGCCGACCGTCTCCGCGATCCACGGGCGGACATCCGGCGAGGTCAGGTCGACATAGATCGACGGGCTCGCGCCACAGTGGATCCCGGTGCCCCGGCTGTCGCTGCCGATCAGGTTCCAGACACCGTCGACCTTCGTGATCTGCGGGCCGCCGGAGTCGCCGTAGCAGTCGCCGCCGTCGTTCGGGTTGTCGGTGCAGATCTCGTGTCCCGCGTTGATCTTGTAACAACTGCTGTCCGGGAGGACAGAGGTGTCGAACTCGTTGTTGTGGATGGACATCGGGCCGCAGGTGGGAAGGTCGCAGGTCTGCCCCCAGCCGAGCAGCCTGGTGGCGGTGCCCACGGTGGCGGCCTCGGGGCCGGGGATCCGGATCGGCGCGTATGACACCGGCGCGGCCAGCCGCAGCAGCTTCACGTCGGCGTAGCGATGGGGAACGTCCTCGACGACGCCGACGCTCTTGGCCTTGGTCCGGTCGTTGTTCCCTATCCGTACCGAGTTCACCGCCGGGTTGCAGTGCTTGGCCGTGATCACCCAGTTCGGTTTGATCAGCGAACCCGTGCAGCCGTCGACGATGTAGACCGCGAACGGATAGGGCTCGGTGGCTTTGCGGCCACCGACGATCGAGGTTATCGGACCTTCGGCACCGGCCGCCGTCGAGGCGAAACCGGAAACCGGGGTCGCCACCGTGACGAATAAAATCGCCAGCAGGGATCTGACCTTCAAGGTGACTCCGTTCATTCGGTGAAGGAGTTGTGCAAATAAGGGTCACGGGAAATCGGCGAAAAACGCAAGCTGTCCATTTCGGCTCGATACCGGAAAAGAATGGCTCACTCGATCGAGTGGAGACCGGTCACTGAAAGTAGCGGCGTCGCCCCGGCTCCGGCGCTGTCGGCATCCGGCCGTCCGCGGGGGTCGGCGAGGTAAGATCTTCGGGTCGACTTCGGGGAACCGACACGCTGCCGGGTGCGTCGATGTACACGAACGGCGGCATCGCCGTTTCCGGAAACGGCGCGCACGGGTGGGCGGGAGCTCATAGGGTGCGCGGTACAGCTGTGTGGGCAGACGAAGTGCGGGCGCAGGCGCCACGACTGGAGGGATCATCCATGACTCGCCGATTCGATCCGGAGCAGATCGCGTCGTTGGCCAAGAAGGTCGGCGGGCTCAAGGAGGGCTTCAGCGGGACGAGCAAGGACCTGGGCGACGGCGACCCCGGTGGCGCGTTCGGTGACCTTAAGAACGCCGCCGGCACTGGCAAGACGATGAAGGGGTTCCACCAGGGCGTGAACGCGCATCTGGACGCCGCCTCGAAGCTCGTCGACGCCGCGTCCATCGCGCTGTCCAACGCCGCCCAGCGCATGCGGAACGACGAAGCCGCGGGTGTGCACACCCTCCGCGGCAACGACCGCGAGCGGGATTGATCGGACTGAAGACGGGAACCAGGGGGATTTACCGATGACCACCGCGGAGCGGAATCCGGGCACGCTCGACGACCCGTCGCACGACCGTCCGAAGTCGCTGGACGCCATCGACAAGCACGCCCAGCAGACGCAGAAGCTCAACTCGGGCGCGGTCAACGACCAGGCCAGGAAGGTCGGCGGAGCCGCCACCAGGGCCAACGACCTCGGCGACGACCTCAAGGTCTTCCGCGACGACGTCCTGCGCCACTGGGAGGGCAAGGACGCCGACGCCGTCGCCGACCACCTCGAGAAGCTCGGGAAGGCCAGTTACAAGGTCAGCGACAAGGCCGAGGCGGCCAAGAACATCCTCCAGCGCGTGTCCGAGATCCTGGACGACGTCAAGAAGAAGGTCGCGCAGCTCGCCCAGGAGGCCAACGACAAGGACGCGGACAACCGTGCGCTGATCGACTCGGCCCGCCGCCGGAAGAACAGCTCCAAGGACGACAACGAGATCGCCATCGCCGCGTCCGACATCGAGCGGCTCCGGCAGCTCAACGAGAAGGACTCCAACGGCAAGAAGGACGAGATCGAGAAGGCGCTGGACGACGCCGAGAAGCAGATCGACGACCTTCTCAAGCCGCTCGGCCTGGAGATCGAGGGCGGTTTCCTGGAGCTGGTGCCCGCCGACACCGGCGGGACCACCGCGTCGAGCGTCCACGCCACCCCGGTCAACCACGTGCCCAGCCATGGCGGCGGGGACGGCGGCGGTGGAGGCGGCGGCCACGGCGGCGGCGGGGGTGGTGGCGGTGGCGTCGCCGGGGTCCAGGGCGACGGGCGGCCCGCCAAGCCGATCGACGCGCGGGGCGACAACCCGGCCAAGATCGCCGAGAAGTTCCTCGGCCGCAACGCCGGCGACCTCAAGGGCAGCGGTGAGCTGCCCGCCATGCAGTCGTGGGTGCCCAACAACGTCAACTGCGCGAACTTCGTCTCCGGCTGCCTGGAAGCGGCGGGCCTGATCGACAAGGGTCAGGCCAGCGCCTCGGTCGCGGGCCTGACGGCCAACCTCCAAGCGGATGGCTGGAAAGAGGTGCCGCTCTCCCAGGCGAAACCCGGCGACGTGGTGATCTCGAACAACGGCGGGCACGTCGTGCTGTACGCGGGCGACGGCCAGTTCATCGGTTCGAACAACGTCAACCCCGACGGTTCGCAGAAGATCAGCATGGGCGGCGGTGGCGGCCTCGTGAAGATCCTCACCCCGCCGACCTGATCCGACAGAACGCCATAGCGGTACCGGGCCAGCCGACGCTGCCCCGCCAGTGGGAGGAAGCTTGATGTACACCCGATCGTTCCCGGTGTCGCTGAACCCGGGCGACCCGGTCCGGGAGGCGTTGCTCCAGGCCGCCACCGCCCGGCTCGACGAGGAGTTCGGCGATCAGGTCCAGGTGGCCGTGGAGCAGCTCGACCGGATCGGCCCCTGGGTGTTCCTCCAGGGGACGATGCGTGGCACCCAGGCCGGACGCCCGTACTACGCCGGCACCATCTACGAGAACAAGCGAGCCGACGGCGTCATGTCCGACGTCTACGTCGCCCTGCTCAAGAAGACCAGTGAGACGACCGTCGACGACGACCCGCGGTCCTGGCGCGTGGCGCGCTACGCCATCGGGCCGACCGACGTCGCGTGGCTGACCTGGCCGGACGAGCACGAGGTGCCGCAGTCCCTCTTCGGGTTCTGACCTGGCCTTTCGCCGCTTGAAGTACATGAAGGCCCCCTTCCTTGCGCCAGACGCAAGGAAGGGGGCCTTCATGTACTTGGGCTGTACTTGGGCTGCGGCAAGGCGCGCGTCGCGAAAGCCACTTTCGGGACCTGGTGCAGGGGACGACACGCGTGATCAGACGGACGACACACGTGATCAGACGGACGACGCGCCCCGGGGCTCGGGTCGCCGCGTGGCGTCCGTCCAGTCACGTGTGTCGTCCGTCTGATCACAGGTGTCGTCCATCCGGTCACGTGAAAGTGAGGTATCGATCGCGCGGGACGCCGATCGTCGTGTTGCGCGGCACCGGCCGCGCCGCTGATCGGATCGCCGGCGCGCGAACCGGTCTGGCGGCCCCTTCGGTCGCCTTTGTCGCTCGTTCCCCGCTGACACGGGTCGTGGACCGCGGGGGACTTCGCCGCGTTCTGTGTGAGGTACTCGGGCTCGACTGACGCTAGGCCCATTTCGGCAGGGTGCGGGCCACCTCGTCAGGGGAAGGCATGCGCGCGATCTCGTCAGCGATCGACAGGGCCGCGTCGCGATGTTCGGTGTTTCCGTGCCTCGGCAACAGCTTCCGGGTTCGTTCGGCGACCGCTTCCGCGCTCAGCTCGCCAGGGAGGAGGCTCAGCGCGGCGCCCGCGGCACCGAGGGCTTCGGCGTTGGCGAAATGGTCGGCTCCCTGGGGGAGGATCAGCTGCGGGGCGCCGACGCCGAGCGCGCCGAGGGTCGTGCCGCTGCCGCCGTGGTGCACGACGGCGTCGACGTGCGGCAGCAGTTCCGCCTGCGGCAGCCACGCCCGCACCGTGACGTTGTCCGGTAGTGCGCCGAGTTCCTCCGGGCGGACACGTCCGGAGGCGACGAGCACCTCGGCATCCAGTGTGGACAGTCCCCGGATCGCCGTGGCGAGGACTTCCGGCGTGCCGAAAGCGGTGCCGAGGGTCAGGTAGATCAGCGGGCGCGAGGTCTTTTCGAGGCGCCACGGATCCGGTTCGGAACAGGGGACGGGACGAAGTTCGATACGTTCCGTTGTCGCGAGGAAACGCTTGTCCTGCAACGAAGGCGGGCAGATGTCGAAATGCGGCCGGGTCCCGGTGGGGAGCGGGAGCCCGATCCCCTCGGGGAACATGCGCCCGAACCCGTGCCAGAGGGAGGGAATCCCGGCCCGTTCCGCCGCGATGGCCACTCCCGGTTGACCCCATTCGTGTACGACGAGGTCCGGCCGAAGACGGGCCAGGTCCGGTTCGAGATCCTCGGCGTAGATCTCGTAGAACGCGTCCGCCGGGCGAAAGGGCCGCAGTCCGTTCCTGAGCAAGGGCGCGTGGACGTTCTCGCCCGCGGCGAAATGCACCTCGTGTCCGGCGTCCCGGGCGGCGACGGCGAGCGGGATCAGGGGATAGGTGTGGCCGACCGAGGCAAGGGCGGCGAAGAGTACTCGCATGCGACTCCGTCCAGGATGTTTCGAATGGTTATATCAGATGATCTGAACATCTGAATGTCCTGTCCGACGGTGTCCTGAGCGGAGGCCGACGTCGCTAAAGCCACTTCGGGGGCATCCGACGTCCCCGAAGTGGCTTTGGCGAGGGGGTCAGGGGTGGTAGATCTCCTTGACCGTGGCGATCTTGTCGTCGCCGTTCACGCTGATCTGCGCGCGCACCGGGTTGCCTTCCTGCAGCTGCTGGATCAGCTGGGCCTGGCCGCACGGTCCGTTGCCGAGGCCCGCGTCGTCGATGGTGACCGTGCCCGACTCGCTCGGGCACAAGGTGGCCGCGCTGAACACCTTGCCGCCCGGCTGAAGCGGCAGCCGGTAGGTCTTGCCGTCGACCGGCCTGGCGTCGCCGCCCTTGCCGGGGACGGTCAGCTGGAAGCGGGCCATCCGCACGTCGGCGTCGTAACCGGTGAACTGCACCGAGTGGGTGGAGTTCGGGAACTTGCGGACCTGCTTGTCGGGAGCCTGGCCGGTGCCGCCCGAAGGCCGGGTCTCCAGCTGCAGGGAGTCGTTGGGCACGCCGCAGGTGACCGCGCCCTGGGCGCCCGCGGCGTCCGCCTGGCGGGCGCAGGTCCACCGGCCCTGGACGTCGAGGACCCGTTCGCCCGGGCCTTCGGCCTGCGGCAGCTTCTGGTAGTACTCGGCGATCACGTTGAACGCCTCGGTGCAGCCCGGCGTGGTGCCGTCGGTGGCGGCCACCGCGATCAGGTCCATCTTCTGCCTGCCGGGCGCGCCGACCTGGCCGCCGTTCTTGCTGCAATTGACGTCACCGTTCGACGTGGCGCCGGTCCCGCCGGAGGCCGCCCCCTGGCCGACGCCTTCCGGCACCTGCTCGGCCGCCGCCGTTTCCGCCGCGTTCCGTACCGGAGAGCCATTTCCCGCGACGCCGTTCCCGCCGCACGCGGAAAGGAGTGCGGTGGCGGCGACCGCCCCGCCCACAATGGCCATTTTGATTGTCTTCTTCGCGGTGAAATTCATTTCTGCGCCCCTCTCGCGTCAATTTTCGAAGCTTTGTCAGGAAGACGCGAGAACCGTGATCGGGTTGCTCCCGGGAGCCCTCACGGCACAGGGTTGCCCGAAGGTCCCGGCGGCCCTGCCCTCACGGGCAAGTCTCGTTCCGGGGGAGCAACCTCCCAGGTCGGTGGGCGCGAGAAGACTGTCGTCGAGAGGTTATTGAGAGGTAGGTCAAAGGTGTCATGGTCGATCCTGCCGACGGGCCGGCTGTGTCCCGAGTGTCCACATGGGACAGTTGGTGGCGATTTAGCGTCCGATTCATGCCCGTATGGGCTGTTCTGCGTAGGGTCGTGAGTGATAAAGAGGGTTCTAGCCATCCTTATCACTCACGACCCCTTCGCAAAGCCACGCAAAGTTCCCAAAACGGGCGTTCCAGCTGGAAGGGGTGTCTCGGGTGGACGGCTGAAGTCGCGATCTGCTCCCTCAGGCCAGTTCAGGCAGGGCTGCGAAAGCCCTGCTCGGCAGGAGACTCGATCACGCCGCTTTGCCTTACTTCTCGATAGGCGGGTGGGGTGTGTGGTAAAATGGGCGGTTTAACGGCCGATTTTGACACCCCACTCACCCCGGAATGGGGGGGCCCAACCCCCGACCAGGGTAAGGGCGGGT
>NZ_JBHXJK010000068.1:0-27655 GCF_042723255.1 Amycolatopsis thailandensis | reverse complement strand
TTTTTCAATATTTTTTCTTTGGGGGGGGGGTTTTTTTTAAAATTGGTTGTTAAAACAACATTATACCCCCACACCTCTCACCCTGGATGGCAGGTCCCTCGCCGCCGACCTGGATCAGGGCGGCAGAGAAGGAGACTGCCCGGGCGACACGCCGGCGTCAGTGGATCGCGCCGCGGCGGATCACGGAATGACGCGGTTGCGCAGGTTGTTCGGGTACGGGCCTTCGCCGTGAATGTTCAGTTCGTTGCCCACCTCGAAACTGTAATAAGGGTGCGAGGTGAAGTAGCTGTCCAGATTGGTGCCGCCGAAACAGATCAGATCCGCGCCGCCACCCGAATTGGGGCCGTTGCACAGACTCAACGTCGGATATCGGAACGAGTCCAGCGGCCGGAAGCCCGCGCCGCCCGGACCGGGTACGGGCAGGTGCCCGATCAGCCCGCCGGGGTCACCCGGCCAGTTCGACTCGCCCGGCTGCCGCCGCCCGTCGGCGAACAGCACGCCCTGGATGTTCCGTCCGGGCGGCTCGGTCTCCAGCACCGTGCCCGCGACGAGCGCCCCGAGGCTGAACCCGACGATGTAGACCTTGGTGTCGAGGTCGCAGCCGTAGGTGACATACAGGTTGTAGAGCGCGGTCCTGAGGTTGGCGACGCCGGCGTCGACGTCGGTGTACAGGTTGATGTCCGCTTCGGCGTTCGGGTACGGAATGCGCACCGGGTTGGCGCCGCCCGGCGCGAGCCCCGGGTCCAGGAGTTTCTGGGCCCCGCCGTCCCGGTATCCCGGCACGACGAACATGACCGGCCCGCACGCGCCGTCCGGCCGGGCGGCGGCCGCCAGCGCCGCTCCCGAACCGGCGATCGCGCCGGTCAGGGTGACGATGGACAGGACGGCGGTCGCGAGCAGGCGCGCTTTGAGTCTCTTCATCGGTCTCTCCCCACTGTCGATCTTCCGTGTCGAACAGTAAGGAGGCGCGATGAAATAACGATGAAACGCCGATAATGGTTACTGTCCGACAGGTCGGCGCTCCCGGGCGGCTCGGCGATGTCCAACGATCCGGTCGTGCGTTCGTGGCCGAAAGCTGCTTCCGGAACGGAACGTGACCACCCCGGCGGCCAATGATCCGGATTCCGCGAGTCGCGTCACCCGTTGGGGTAGCTCGCGCTCGTCGACGACGAGATCGCGGCCGATCAGCAGCAGGCAGGCTCGTTGGGTGACCGCGAGTTGTTGCCACCGTTGAGGAAGGTCGACGTCGGCGTGGCTGAGCAGGGGGCGGACGCGTGGCCAGTGGACGGTGAGTCGCGTCTGCCTCCCGTGAGCGGACTCCTCCGAGGTCGCCTCGATCAGCCAGCCGGGAACGGGCGCCAGCGGAACACGCCGGATGTCCGTGGTCAGCGGCAAGCCGCGGGATCGCGCCGCGTGCGGCAAGGCGCCGGGTCCGTGTGCCGAGTGCCCGTCCATCAGGAGCGCCGCGAATTCGCGTTCCCCGAATGTCCAGACGATGCCTTGAAAGCGGATCTGGGTCCCGTGCATCGACAACCCCCCGGTTTCGAAAGTGGCACGATCACCCGAGGGTAGGCCTGGAATGCCCGTGCGCCAGGGACTTCGGAGCGAAGATCACCTCAAGTGACCAAGGTGATTAAATGGGAGGTAATGGTTCGCAAATCTGCTGGGGAAGGCGACCGGTGGCCGATTTCAGTCCTGCTCATCAAGCCGCCGAGATCGACGGCCACGTGTAGTCCGGCGAGCCGCTGCGGACCCCGGCGTCCTTCCGACGGCGGTCGAGGACGCCAACGCGCCCCTGAAGGCGGATCTGTAAGCGATCCCGCTACCTGGTCGGGTGGGCGCCGCCGTTGACGCCGAAAGTCTGCCCCGTGATGTGCCGGGCACCGGCGGAAGCGAGGAAGTACACCGTTTCGGCGATGTCGGCGGGAATTCCGGCGCGGCCGGTGCTGGTCGCGTCGACCAGTTGCTCGGCTCGCTCGGCGGGGAGCTTGTCCCGGAAGAATTCGGTCTCGCGGATGTAGCCCGGTGACACCACGTTCGCCGTGATCTTGCGGGCGCCGAGCCGCTTGGCCAGGTCGACGTTCCACGACGCGAGCCCGGCCTTGGCCGCGCCGTACGATCCGGCGCCCTGGTCGGCGGCGATGGAGCCGATGTGGATCACGGATCCGCCCGGTGCCAGGTCGTCCTCCGCCGCGGTGGTGGTCAGCACCGCGCTGATCAGGTTGGCGTCCAGATTGGCCCGCCAGCGCGCGAGGACCCCGGCGAGCCCGTCCGGCTCGGGGAGGTCGAAGTCGGTGTTGCCACCGGCGTTGTTGACCAGCACGTCGATCGGCCCGTCCAGCTCGGCCAGCGCGGTGGTCACCTGCTCGGGATCGGTGCTGTCGCAGACGAGCGGCCGGACCGACGAGCCCAGCCCGGCCGCCGTCGAGACCAGCACGTCCTTGCGTCGTCCGGTGATGTACACGACGTCGCCGGACACCGCGAACTTTGCCGCGACGGCCTTGCCGATGCCCGTACCCCCGCCGGTGACCAGGATCGTCCGAGTCATTCATCCTCCTTGGTATGCGCCGGTTCCTGCTCATGTTTAGGCCTAAATGATAGGCTCGGTGTCGTGCTCCTGACAACCGCGGTGGAGGGCTGAGATGAGTGAAGCGTCCGAAAAGGACGCCGCGGACGAGATCGAGGCGGCGTGGCAGCGTGAACGGCCCGGCACGTCGACCGCGTCCATCGGCATCGTGACCCGGGTGTGGCAGCTGGCCAAACTGTTCGGTGAGGACCGTCGCCGTGTCCTTCTCGACTCGGACATCGATCCGGCCACCCTCGACCTGCTCAGCGTGCTCCGGCGCAGCTCACCGCCGTACTCGCTGACGACCAGGGAACTGGCGAGGCTGACCCTGGTCACGGCCGGAGCGATCTCGCAGCGGGTGGCCCGCGCCGAACGCGATGGGCTGGTCGAACGGCACACCGAACCGCCCGGCCGCAGCGTGTACGTGACGCTGACCCCGGCCGGGCACGCGCTGGTGGAGCAGACCGTCGATCGGGTGCTCGAACGAGAGCTCGAACTGGTTTCCGGGCTGAGCGAAGAGCAGCGGGACCAGTTCGCCTCACTGCTGCGCGTGCTCCTCGGTCACGTCCAGAGCCGATGCGGTGATCACGGCGTTTCGCATGTCGGTGATACCGGTACGGTGCTTTGACGAGCGTGGCGTCAAGAAGTCATCGGGGGAGAAACGTATGACCACCACACCATTCGCGCCGGACAGCGAGGCGGCGTTCGCTCGTGCCCGGCGCAAGTACCTGATCGCGATGTCGCTCGGCCCGATCGCGTTGGTGGCGGTGTGCGTCGTTTCCATTGCGGGGCCACGAAACCGGGGTTCGATCCTGCCGGTGCTGGGGCTTCTCGCGTTCGCGCTGATCCTGTTCCTGATCGGATACGCACGGCGGGACTCGCCCGTCCGCTGGAACCGGGTCGCGGCGATCAGCGGGGTCGTCGCGGGGGTTTATGGCGCTGTCGTGGTGCTGGGCTGGCGCGAGGCGGAGAACCGGCTGCTCATCGCCATCGCCGTGCTGGTCGTCCTCTCGCTCGTGCCGTGGCTCGCCGTGCGGAACGCGTCGGCCTCGGTGCTGGCCAGGCCCAACGGCGCCCTCGCCGGCGCCACGGCAGAGTTGTCCTTCGCGCTCCGGGACGAGGCCGACGGCTGGTTCCTGATCCGCGAGGACGAGGTCGCTGTGCGGATCCGGCGCAAAGTCCGCCGAAACCTCGACGACGATCACGACGCCGTGGTCTCGTTCTCGGGCATCGCCGGGGTCGAGGTCATCGATCTGCCCGGTGACGGCGAGGTCGAAATCGGTCTGGCGTACGCCATCACGCCCAGCGCCGGGCCCGCCTTGCGCGTCCGGGTGGACGACAAGGAGATCGACCTCCGAGACGAGTGGATCGTGCCGATCGACGAGGCCTGGCAAGCCGCCGAGGCCTTGCGTTCGCGGAGGGGAATCGCATGAAGATCGTCATCGCCGGTGGCCACGGACAGGTCGCCCTGCGGTTGACCCGGATCCTCGCCGGACGTGGCGATTCCGTCGTGGGCATCGTGCGCGACCCCGGCCACGTCGACGACATCGAACGAGCGGGCGGGGAAGGCGCGGTCCTCGATCTCGAACAGGCCACCGTGGACGAGGTGGCCGCGGTCCTCGCCGGCGCGGACGCGGCCGTCTTCTCGGCGGGCTCGGGCAGCAACGCCACCCCCGAACGCCGGGACAGGATGGACCGGGCCGCCGTCGTGCTGGTCATGGACGCGGCGGAACAGGCCGGTGTGCGACGGTTCCTGCACGTCAGCTCCATCAACGTGGGCAGCGCCGACGACAGCGGCATCGGTGACGGGTACGCCACCTACCTGCGGGCCAAGCGGGCCGCCGAGGAACACATTTTCGCCAGGGACGAGCTCGACTGGACGGTACTGCGGCCCGGCGTGCTCACCGACGACGATGGCGACGGCACCGTCGAACTCACCGCCGGGGACAGGGTCGGGCCGAAGGGCGCCCGGTTCGACCGAGTCGCCAGGGAAGACGTCGCCGCCGTGCTCGCGGCGCTCCTCGACCGGCCCGGCACCGCCGGCCGGATCTACGTGGTGGTCGGTGGCGAAACCCCCATCGCCAAGGCGATCGACGGGTAGCCGAAGTCAGCGGCTGAGGGGAATCCTGACCCGGAAGGTGGCGCCCGCACCAGGCCGGGATTCCACCGCCACGGTCCCGTCGTGCGCCGTGATCACGGCGGCGACTATGGACAGCCCCAGTCCGGCGCCGCCACCGGTGTCCGCCCGGTGCGTCCCGGCACGGTAGAACCGCTCGAACACCCGTGCGCGCTGGTCTTCGGTGAGCCCGGGACCCTCGTCGGACACCGCGACGAACACGTGATCGTCCTCGGTGCCGAGTTCGACGCGTGCCGGAGTGCCCGGCGGGGTGTGCTGGCGGACGTTGCCGAGCAGATTGGCCACGACCTGCCGCAGCCGGTCCGCGTCGCCGGTGACGACCGCCCGCCCGGCCCGGTCGAACTCGATCGGGCGATCCGGTTCGACCGCGTGCGCGTCGGCGATCGCGTCGGTGACGACCCGCGCGAGGTTGACCGGTTCCCGTTCGAGCGGGCGGCCTTGGTCGAGCCGCGCGAGCAGCAGCAGTTCGTCGACGAGCTCGCCCATCCTGGCCGCCTCGGCCTCGATGCGGCTCATCGCCTTCGCCAGGTCGTCCGGCCTGCTCGCGGCCCCGCGCCGGAACAGCTCGGCGTAGCCCATGATCGTGGCGACGGGGGTGCGCAGCTCGTGCGAGGCGTCCGCGATGAACTGCCGCAGCCGTTCTTCGGAGAGCTCCCGGTCGCGGAACGCGGCCTCCAGCCTGGTCAGCATGTCGTTGAGGGCGAGCCCGAGCTGTCCGGTCTCGGTGTCCGGCGACGTCTCGGCCACCCGGCGGGTCAGGTCTCCGTCGCCGATCGCGCGCGCGGTGTCCGCGATCTCGTCGAGCGGGCGCAGGTCGCGCCGGATCACCCTGGGCACGAACAGGCCGACGGCGCCCGCCACCAGCAGGGTCACCACGACTTCGAGGAGGGCGACCTTGCGCAGCATGGCGTCGTGCTCGGCGAGTCTCGTGCCGACGATCAGCACCTCGCCGCCCGGCAGCCACGACGCGCGCAGCCGCCAGTCCTGGCCGTCGCCGCCGTCGACGCGCTGGAACCGCGCACCGTCGGGACTGTCCGCGGACGGCTCCTCGGGCCGCAGATCGGATCGGGGTGCCTCGCCTTCGAGCAGGTACACCCGGGCGGCGCCGGTGCGCGGGTCGACGACCTGGACCAGCGACGGCGCGCCACCGTTGCGGGCGAGCGCCTGCCAGAACCCCGCACCGGTCGTGAGTCCGTCCGACACCTCGGGCAGCGCGCGGGCGCTCGCCGTCAGCTGGTCGTCGGTGAGCTCGACGAGGTATTGCCGCACCGCGCCGAAACCGACGACCGCCCCGCACAGGATCCCGCCCAGCAACAGCACCAGCACGGTGCGGACCAGCCGCCTGCGCAGCGTCATCCGTCCTGCCTCGGCGTCCGCAGGATGTAGCCGACCCGCGGCACGGTGTGGATGAGCGGCTCGCCGTTGCCGTCGATCTTGCGCCGCAGGTAGCTGATGTAGGTCTGGACGACCCCGTCGTTGCCGTTGAAGTCGTATTCCCAGACGTGGCCCAGTATCTGCCGCTTCGTCAGCACCTGTTCCGCGTTCACCAGCAGGTACCGCAGCAGCTTGAACTCGGTCGGCGTGAGGTCGACGAGCTTCCCGCCGCGCCGGACCTCGTGCAGGTCTTCGTTGAGCGAAAGGTCGGCGAATCCCAGCACGGCTGGCGACCGCGCGCCGCTGTGGGTGCGCCGCAGCACCGCCCTGATCCGCAGTACCAGTTCTTCCAGCCGGAACGGCTTGGTGATGTAGTCGTCCCCGCCCGCCCGGAGCCCGGCGATCTTGTCCTCGGTGGCGTCCCGCGCGGTCAGGAACACCACCGGCGCGTCGAACCCCGACCGACGCAGCCGCTGGCAGATCTCGAGGCCGGAATCATCGGGCAGCAGCACGTCGAGCACCAGCAGATCGGGCCGGAACCGCTCGACCCCCGTCATCGCCTCCTGGCCGGTGCCCGCCACGGCGACCGTGTAGCCCTCGTACCGCAGCGCCGTGATCACCAGGTCGGCGAGGTATGGCTCGTCCTCGACCACGAGTATCCGGCCGTTCCCGTCCATCCGCCGCGTCCCTCCCCACCACACCCAGTGTGCCGGAGTTCGGGTGTGAGAGCTCTGCGAAAGTTCTGTGAGAACGGTGGGAAGCTCCGGTCAGGCCCGCCGGGGCAGCGTCGTCACGAGCACCACGGCGACGGCCACGCAGAGCCCGCCGAGCCAGAGCCGCTGTCCGCCGCTGAGCTGCGTTTCGAGCGCGGTGTGCACCAGGGCGACGAGCAGTACCGCGGTCGCCAGCGAGTACCAGAGCGGCAGCGCCCGCGCCCCCGCGAACCGCTCCAGCAGCGCCAGCGCCGCCCAACCGCCGATCCCGCTCAGCAGCGCGACCACCACGACATACAGCAGCGGCAGGTCCACCGTCTCACCCGATTTGCGGACCGTCTCGACGTCGGCGTCGAGCAACAGGCCGAGCACCCACACCAAGGCCGCGGCCGCCGTCGCGCCCGCGACGCCCAGTGTTCGCGCCAAGATCATCGCTCCTCCTCGTGCCGCCGTACGGATGTCCAGGCCAAGGGCGGTACCAGGGCGAGGGCCAGCACCACGGCGCGGATGGTGAGCACGGTGGTCTGGGTGGCGGACAGTTCCGCGCGCAGTAGCGTGCGGACCAGCACGACGCCGAGTGCGACGGCGGCGCCCGCCAGCCACAGTGCGAGCGCGCCGCGTGGCAGGAACCGTTCCAGCGCCGCCAGCGTCGTCCAGCCGAGTACGCCGGAGACCATGCTCACCGTGATCACGTCCAGTGCTTCGAGTGGCACCGCCTCGCCGCTGCCCCGCACGGTCAGCACTTCGACGCCGGCCAGCTCGGCCACCGCCCACACCAGCAGCGGCGCGGCGACACAGGCGAGCACGGCCAGTGCCCGGATCAGGCGGCGGCGGGACTTCATCCGTGGTGATGCCCTTCGTCCAGGCCGGACACCAGCGCCAGCACTTCCGGCGGGGTGACCACGAACGGCCGCATCATCGCGTGCTCGTGCTCCAGCAGATGGCAGTGGTAGACGTAGCGCCCGGTGGCGTGGCCGAACCGGCCCGCGACGGTGACCAGCTCGGCCTTGCCGTCCTGGCCGGAGGCCACCCGGATCACGTCCTTCCAGCCGGTCTCGTGCGCCTCGAGCTCGGGCTGGGACAGGAAAGTCAGCGGGGTCTTCGTCCCGCGGATCCGCACGTCGAATCCGCGCGCGTCGAACAGTTCCCGGCGGAAGGCCTGGAAGCGGACCAAGTGGATGTGCATCGGATGCGGCGGTCCGCCGAGGTTCAGGAAGGACCACTCTTCCCAGGCGTCGCGGGGCACCGTGTACATCGTCGCGTCCTGGTAGCCGGCACTCATCCGCCGGTAGGTCCGAAGCTTCCCGTCCGCGCCTCGAAGCTGGACGATGCCATCGCCGGGGATGGTGACCTCGGCCGGGTCGACCTCGGTCATCTCCCACATTTCGGGGTCGCCGGGGCTGCCCGGCGGCGTCAGCACCACCAGCCGCCGGGTGACGTCCGGCGGCAGATCGGCGGGGGTGAGCCTGGTGAACGACGGCGCGAGCTTCGCGGGGAGCCGGAAGTCGTCGTGGCCACGGCGGCCGACGCGGAACTGCAGCACGTCCGGCTCGGCGATGCCGTTGCCGGGATCCGGCAGGCCGGGGGCGGTGCCCGGCCTGGTGTTCACCAACCGCAGGCGGCGGCCGGCGAGGGCGCCGAAATCGATCAGGATGTCGGCGCGCTCGGAGGAGGAGAGGATCAACGGTTCATCCACAGTGGACGGTGCGCCGAGCAGGCCGCCGTCGCTGCCGATCACCTTCAGCGCACCGGGCACGACGACGTTGTTCTCGTCCACCAAAACCAGCCGGAACACCCGCGCGTTGGACGCGTTCAGCACACGGAACCGGTACCAGCGGGGTTCGACCTCGAAATAGGGCCAGATCACCCCGTTCACCAGTGTGTACGGTCCGGCGAACGGCACGACGATCCGCGCGGGCTCGGTGCGTGCGATGGAGATCTTGTGCAGCAGCGCGCCGGTGGGCTTCCCGGCCGCGTCGAGATCGAGGTTGCGGTCGCACAGCACGAGTGGCACCTCGTACTTCCCGCGCGGCAGGCGCAGCGCGGATTCCTCGTCGTCCCGGATGAGGTACATCCCGAGCAGGCCGCTCATGAGCGTGAACCGCGAGATGTGCATCGCGTGGTCGTGATACCAGAGCGCGGTGGCGGGCTGGTCGTTCGAGTATTCGGACAGCTGCGATTCACCCGGCGACAGACCGTTCTCCGCCCAGCCGTCCTGTCCGCCGCCGCTGTGCGCGCCGTGCACGTGGACCGCGGTCCACGGGGTGAGGCCCGCGACCGCCGCCAGCGGGGTGGCGCCGTCGCGGCCCGGATAGTTCGTCGGCGGCACGCCCGGCGGGCGGCCGGGCACGGTGTCGGGGATCTCGACCGCCACGATGGGCAGTGGCCCGGACAACTCGTTGGTCCACGCCACCCGTAACCGTCGCCCGCGCTGGACTTCGATCGTCGGCCCGGGGAAATGGCCGTCGTATGTCCACAATGGAGTCGGTGGCAGGTGCGCGTGCAGTTTGACGTTCGCGACCCGCATCCGCACGGTGAGATCACCGCGAGGGCGCAGCACCGGGGGGATGGGCAGCGCGTCGGCGAACTTGGGCAGCAGCAGTTCCGGCACCCCGGGCACGCCCGGGTCGGCGCGTGCCTCGCGTTCGCCGACCAGCGCGGGCCCCAGCACGGTACCGCCGAGCGCCGTCGCGCCCGCGACCGCGGCGCCGACGCCGAAGAGCAGACGGCGGCGGCTGAGATCGGTCGGGTAGTCGTCGAATCCATCGCTCGTCTCCGTCACCTCGCTCACGCTAGATTCCCGTGCGCCACCGGTCTTCCACCGCGCTGGGGAGGCCTTTCTCCCACCATGGGCGGAGACGCGGTACCCCAGCGCGGGGAATTCACAGCGTTCTCCCAGAGCGCTCGCATGGCGGCCGAAGATCCGGGCGCTGGACTTGAGGCATGTCCCGGTTCTCGCGCTTCGTGGTACGTCACAAGCTCTTCGTGGTGTTGTCCTGGCTGGTCGTCACCGGCTTCGGTCTCGTCGCCACCGTCCTGGTCGACGAGCGGTTGGTGAACGACTTCTCGCTACCCGGCCAGCCGGGGTACGAGGCCAATCAGGAGATACAGCGTACCTACGGAACCGGCGGGGACGATCCGCCGCTGATCGCCGTCGTCACCCTGCCCACGGGCAGCACGGTGGACGGCGCCGGCGTCCGTGAGGACCTGAACCGCGCGTTCGCCAAGGCGGGTAAGGAACTCAAGGCGCGGGTCACCTCGTACGGCGACACAGGCGACAGGCATTTCGTCGGTGCGGACGGGCGGACCGTCTACGGCGTGGTGGTGCCGAAGCCCACTCGCGGGGAAAACGCGGATCTGACCGGCAAACTCCGCGACTCGATGACGACAGCGCTCCCACCGGGGATGACCGTACAGGTCACGGGGATCGAGGCGCTGGCGTCGGTGGACGGCACCAAGGGTGTCAGCGTGCTGATCGAAACACTGCTCGGCGGGATCGGCGCGCTGCTGGTGCTGGTGTGGGTGTTCGGCTCACTGCTGGCGTTCGTGCCGCTGCTGATCGCGGTGTGCTCGATCGCCGGTTCGTTCCTGCTGGTCTTCGGCCTGACCGAGATCACCACGGTGAGCCCGATCGTGCAGTTCATCGTGGCGTTGCTGGGACTGGGCGTGGCGATCGACTACTCGCTGCTGCTGGTCACCCGCTGGCGGGAGGAACGCGGAAAGGGATACAGCGCCGAAGAAGCCGTGCACCGCGCGATGGCCACGGCGGGCCGCGCCGTGATCGCCAGCGCGGGCTGCGTCGGGATCGGACTCCTGGCGATGATCTTCCTGCCGGTGCCGTTCCTGCGCAGTGTCGGCTACGGCGGCATGATGATCCCGCTGGTCAGCGCGCTGGCTGTGCTGACGCTGCTGCCGGTGCTGCTGGCGAAGGCCGGCCACCGGCTCGACTGGCCGCGCCGCCGCACCGAATCCGCGCCGGGCCGGGGCTGGAGCGCCTGGGCCCGCGGGATGGTCCGGTACCGCTGGGTGGCGGCGACCACCGCTGGCCTGGCGCTGGCGGCGCTGGCCGTGTTCGGCCTGGACATCCGGCTCGGGCAGCCGGCGAGTTCGTCGCTCGCGCAGTCCGGTCCCGCCTACGACGCGCTGGCCGTGCTGCGCGCGGGCGGCACCCCGACCGGCGTGCTCACGCCGATCGACGTCGGGGTGCCCGTCGGCACCGACCCGGTCACGGTCGCGAAGGACCTTTCCGCGGTGCCCGGGGTGTACACCGCGGTGGCGCCGGACGGTGACGCGTGGCGCCGGGGCGGCTCGGCACTGGTCAGTGTGCTGCCGGTGAACGAAACCGGGACGGACGCGGGCCGGGCGACCATCACCGGTGTGCGCGGGGCGGCGCCGCCCGGTGCGATGGTCGGCGGCGAGGCGGCGCAGAGCATGGACTTCGTCGACGCGGTGTACGGCAGCTTCCCGTTGATGTTCGCGATCATCGCGGCGATCACCTTCCTGGTGCTGGTGCGCTCCTTCCGGTCGTTGCTGCTGCCGCTCAAGGCGGTGCTGCTGAACCTGCTCTCGCTCGGGGCGATCCTCGGCACGATGGTGCTGGTCTGGCAGTACGGCTACGGCTCGGACCTGCTGTGGGACATCCCCGCGATGGGCGCGCTCACCGAGTTCATCCCGGTGATGATCTTCGCCTTCCTCTACGGGCTTTCCATGGACTACGAGGTGTTCCTGCTGGCCAGGATGCGCGAGGAGTACGACCGCACGGGATCGACGGAGGAAGCGGTGGTGGCCGGGATCGGCCGCACCGGGCGCCTGGTCACCAGCGCGGCGCTCATCCTGTTCCTCGCGTTCGCCTCACTGGCCGCCGCGCCACAGCCGGAGATCAAGATGTTCGCGACCGGCCTCGGTCTCGGGGTGCTGCTCGACGCGACGCTGGTGCGCGCGGTGCTGGTGCCCGCCGCGATCGCGGTGATGGGCAAGTGGAACTGGTGGTTGCCCGGCTGGGTGGCGAAAGTGCTCCGGGTGCCGTCGCGGAAGTCCGACCCTGAACTGGTGGAGGCACGATGAAGGCGTTCGCGCGGTGGCTCGTCCGGCACAAAGCGCTGGTGGGACTGTGCTGGCTAGTGGTGTTCGGCGCGGGCGCGTTCACCATGGGCTCGGTCAACGAACGGCTCGACGCGGGGTTCAGTTTCCCCGGCCAAGCGGGTTACGAGGCGAACGAGGAGATCCTCGCCAAGTACGGCAACGGTGGTCCCGGGCACCCTCTGGTCCCGGTGCTCACCCTCGCCGCCGGGAGCACCGTCGACGACCCCCCTGTCGGCGGTGCTCTATCGGCGGCTTTCGCCGAGCTCGACGGCCAGGGCCTGCGGACGGTCGGCTACCCGGGGACGGGGGATCGCGCGTTCGTGTCGACGGACGGGCGGACCACCTGGGGACTGGTCTATACACCGTATTTCCACCATGACGCGGACAAACAGCGAGCGGAACTGTCGGCTTCGGTCGAAACAACGCTGAAGAAGGCCTTTCCAGGTGCGGAGATCCGGCTGACCGGGCTCGACAAACTCGCCGAGACCGAGGAAGAGGACGAAGGCGCGTCCGCGACCACGCTGACCGAGGCCCTGATCGGCGCGGCGGCGGCGCTGATCATCCTCGCGGTGACCTTCGGATCACTGCTGGCGTTCACCCCGCTGCTGGTCGCGGCGGTGTCCATCCTGTCGGGGTTCCTGGTCGTCTTCGGGCTCACCTTCGTCATCGGAATCGCCGATCTGGTGCAGTACGTGCTGGTGTTCGTCGGGCTCGGGGTGGCGATCGACTACGCGCTGCTGTTCGTCACCCGCTGGCGGGAGGAACGGCAGAACGGGCTCGACGCGGAAGGCGCGGTGGTCGCCGCGATGGCCACCGCCGGCCGTGCGGTGGTGGTCAGCGGGGCGACGGTGGCGGTCGGGCTCACCGTGCTGGCGGTGATCCCGAGCCCAGGGCTGCGGAGTATGGCCGTCGGCGGGGTGCTGGTGCCGTTGTTCAGCGCGCTGGTGACCCTCACCCTGTTGCCGGTTCTCCTCGCCGCGCAAGGGGATCGGCTGGAATGGCCGCACCGTGCGCGCGCGAAGACGGTGGGCAGGCTGTGGACGAGGTGGGCGTCCGCGGTGTATCGCCGTCGCTGGCTCGCGATGGCGGCCGCGCTGGCGATCCTCGTGCCGCTGGGTATCGCCGCGTTGAACCTGCGGCTCGGCGACGCGCCCTCGGAGGTGCTGGTGAAACCGGGGCCTGCCCGCGCCGCGCTCGACACGGCGAAGACCGGTGGGATGCCGACGGGCCTGCTCACCCCGATCGAGGTCGTGGTGCCCGAAGACGCGGACGAGACAGCGCTGGCGTCCCGGCTTCGCACGGTCGACGGAGTGCGCACGGTCGTCATGCCGGATACCGCGGCCTGGGACGACGGCGACACGCGGATCGTCGGGGTGCTGCCCGTGGCGGAATCGTCG
Organism: Amycolatopsis thailandensis; assembly: GCF_042723255.1. Taxonomy (NCBI): domain Bacteria; kingdom Bacillati; phylum Actinomycetota; class Actinomycetes; order Pseudonocardiales; family Pseudonocardiaceae; genus Amycolatopsis; species Amycolatopsis thailandensis. The sequence goes on along the minus strand of NZ_JBHXJK010000068.1, from coordinate 14,386 downwards.
ACCGCGGCGGGGCAGGAGACCGTCGGGAAGGTCCGTGACCTGGTGCGCGACACCGAACCGTCGGCGCGCGTCGGGGGCAGCGGGGCTCAGCTGATCGACGAGATCGACGATCAGTACGGGCTGTTCCCGTTACTGCTGCTGCTGATCGCGCTGGTGTCGTTCGTGGTGCTGGCGCGTGCCTTCCGGTCCTTGGTGCTGGCCGCGCAGGCCGTGGTGCTGAACCTGCTCTCGGTAGGCGCCGCGTACGGCGCGCTCGTGCTGGTCTGGCAGGAGGGCTACGGCTCGCAGCTGATCTGGGGCATTCCGGCGCTGGGCTCGGTCAGCACCACGGTGCCGTTGCTGACCTTCGCGTTCCTTTTCGGCCTGTCCATGGACTACGAGGTGTTCCTGCTGGCCAGGATGCGCGAGGAGTACGACCTGACCGGCTCGACGCACGCGGCGGTGGTCACCGGTCTCGGCCGGGTCGGCAGGCTGGTGACCTGCGCGGCGCTGATCCTGTTCGTCTCGTTCGCTTCGCTCGCGGCACTGCCGGAGATCCACGCGAAGGTGATGGCGACCGGTCTCGGCGCGGCGATCCTGCTCGACGCGACCGTGCTCCGGATGCTCCTGCTTCCCGCGCTGGTGGCGATCAGCGGGCGCTGGACGTGGTGGATGCCGGAGCGGGTGGCCGCGATCCTGCGCGTACCACCATCCACAGTGGACAAGAGGTCCACCTCGGCGACCGCCACCGGCCGCTGAGGGGAGGCGGTCACTCGTCCTCGGGGATGAAGACGCGCCTTCCGCTCCGCCCGCATGCTCGGAATCGACAGAGCGGGCGGGGCGGAAGGACAGCACATGGGGACGACGGGACCGGCTTTCCTGGTGACCGGGGCGACCGGACCGGTGGCGGAAGCCACCATCCGGCTGATGGCGAAGCGAGGTGACCGGCTGCTGCTGACCGGCCGCGACCGGGCCCGGCTCGCCGAGCTCGACCGGGCGTACGGCGCGGAAGGCCAGGTCGAGACGTACGCCGTCGACGTCACCGCGCCCGGCGGAGCCGAAGAGGCGGCGGCGCGGGCTGCCGAGCGGTTCGGCGGGCTCGGCGGGCTGGTGCACCTGGTCGGCTCGTTTCACGCGGGGCCGGTGGTGTTCACCGGCGCCGAGCACTACGAACGGCTGCTGCGGGTGAACTTCCTGTCCGCGGTGACCGTCACCCAAGCGGTGTTGCCGAGGCTGAGCGACGGTGGGCGCCTGGTCTATTTCGGCACCCCGCTCGCGCAGGAACCGTTGGCCGCGTTGTCGGCGTACGCGGCGAGCAAGGCGGCGCTGCTCGCCTGGGTCCGGTCGCTGGCACACGAGGTCAAGCACCGGGGCGTCCACGCCAACGCCGTCGTGATGACCATGGCGGACACCCCGCAAGCCCGTGCCGACCGCCCACAGGCGGACTTCAGCGAAGCGGTCACACCCGAACTCGTGGCCGGCGCGGTCGGGTTCCTCACCAGCGACGCCGCCGACGGGCTGTACGGCAGCCTCGTGCCGGTCCTCGGCCGCTTCGGGTTCAGCACCGCACTCGCCGCCGGACCGCCCAGAGGAGGCGGAAATGGCTGAGCGGCAACGGATCGCGATAGTCGGTGCCGGTGCGGCGGGTACGTTGACCGCCGCTTGCCTGCTGACCGAGCCAGGGGTCGCCGTGCACCTGATCGACCCGTCGCCGCACACCGGGCGCGGGCGGGCGTACGGCACCCGGGATCGGCGCCATCTGCTGAACGTGCCAGCCGGGCGGATGAGCGCGTCCACAAAGGACCCGGACGGGTTCGTGCGCTGGCTCGGCGGCGCAGGTGCGGGCGGCGACTTCGTCTCCCGCTGGACCTACGGCAGCTATCTCGCCGACCGGCTCGCCGACGCCGCCAGGTCTTCGTCGAGCACGCTGATCAGGACCCACGAGCGGGTGACCGGCCTGCGGCCAGGACTCGAACTCGTGCTGGCGTCCGGTTCCGTGGTGACAGCCGACGCCGCGGTGCTGGCGCTGGGCACTTTCGCCACGCGCACCCGATGGGCGCCGCCCTGGCTGGCGGGCTCGCCGCGATTCGTGGCCGATCCTTGGCTGCCCGGCGCGCTCGACGCCGTCCCGGACACCGCCGACGTCCTGCTCGTCGGCAGCGGGCTGACCGCCGTCGATGTCGCGGTCACGCTCGCCGGGGCAGGCAGGCGGGTGCATCTGGTGTCCCGGCACGGTTGGCTGCCGCGTGCGCATTCCCCGGAACCGGCGGGCGTGATCCCGGCGCCCGAGCTGCCCGTCGGACGCGGGCTCGGCGAGCTCCGGGCGGCCGTGCTGGCACATTTCCGTTCCTGTATCAGGACTTCCGGTGACTGGCGGTCCGCGATCGACGGGCTGCGCCCGGTCACCGCCGAGCTCTGGCAGGGGCTTTCACTGACCGATCGGATCCGGTTCCTCGGTGAGGACAGCCGGATGTGGGAGGTGCACCGGCACCGGATGGCGCCCGCCGCGGCCGAGGCCGTGGCCACCCTGCGCGACGAGGGGCTGCTGACCGTCCGCGCCGCCGAGGTCGACGGGATCACCGAGACCGCGGCCGGGCTGCTCGTCCGCCTCTCCGGTGGCGAGGAACTGACCGTCGGCGCGATCGTCAACTGCGCCGGTGCGCAGGACGATCTTCGCGAGGTCGGCGACCCGCTGCTCGATTCCTTGCTCTCGGCCGAGATCGCCACGCCGGGTCCGCTCGGACTGGGACTGGACACCGACGAGAACGGGCGGCTGGTCTCGGCCGCGGGCCTGCCACTGTGGACGTTGGGCGCGCCGCGTCGAGGCAGTCTCTGGGAGACCACGGCCATCCCGGAGATCCGGGACCAGGCCCAGCGGATCGCCGAGGCGATCCGCGACCGGAGAACGTCACGGGGAAGGCGCCGGGACCGCGACCAGTACGGGTTGCCGCTGACCGCCAACGCGGCGGCCGCCGAGCACTACCGCGAAGGACTCGGCCGCCTGCTCCGCGTGGAGTCGGGCGCCGGCGAGTCGATGCTCGCCGCGGTCGAGGCCGACCCCTCGTTCGCGCTCGGTCACGCGGTGATCGCGCTGCTGGGCAAGGAAGGCGAGCTCGCCGTGACGCCCGCCGCGGCGTTGGCGGCGGCTCGCGCCGCGGCGGGTGACGAGCGGGAACGCGGGTTCGTCGCGGCGGTCGACGCGCTCGTCACCGCCGCCGAGCCGACACCGTTGCTGAGGCACATCCGGGCGCATCCGCGTGACGCGCTCGCGGTCAGCATCGCGGTGCCGACCATCGCGTTCGGCGGGGTCACCGCCGGGCGTGACACCTGGGAACTGGTCGAAGGGCTCGCGGCGGCGTACGGCCGGGACTGGTGGTACCTCAGCCAGCTGGCGTTCATCCGGCAGGACCAGAGCCGCTGGGACGAGGCCGAGGACCTCGCCGTGCGCGCCCTCGCGGACGAACCGGGCGCCGGGCACGCCGTCCACGCGCGGGCTCACGTGTTCTATGAAACCGGCAGGCACGAGGAAGGCAGGCGCTGGCTGGACTCGTGGATCGAGGGCACTAGCCGCGAGGCCAACCAGCTGGCGCACTTCTCCTGGCACGCCGCGTTGCACGACATAGCGTTGTGCGACGTCGAAGCGGTCCGCCGCCGGTATCTCGACCGGCTCGCGCCACCGCTGGTGACCGGCGCGCGATCGCTGGTCGATTCCGCGTCCCTGCTCTGGCGTTGTCAGGTGACCGATTCCTGGCCGGGCGCCACCCCGGAGCTCGATCAGGTGCCGTGCGGCTGGCTCAGCAGGCCGCCCAACGCCTTCGTCGCGCTGCACAGCGCGGTCGCGCTGGCCGCGGCAGCTGACCGGGCCGGGCTCGCCGCGTTGCGGACCTACGCCGAGGCCCAGGGCGAACCGGTCTTCGGTGGCGTGGTCGCCGGGCTGTGCGAGGGACTGCGGTCGGTGCTCGACCAGGACTTCGGCCGGGCGGCGGACACACTCGCCGCGTTGCGTGACCGGCTGCCGGGCCTCGGCGGCAGCGCGGCACAACGGGACATCGTCGAGGAAACCCTGCTGTACGCCCAGATACAGGCGGGAAGGCAGCGGGACGCGGCGGCGCTGCTCGACGCGAGGCTGGACCGTCGTCCGTCCGAACTGGACAGACGACGACTGACGGATATCCGAATCAGGGGGAACCATGCTGCTGTCCGATGAACACGTCCGTGAGCTGCTCGCCGCCGTGGGGGCGGGAACGCGGCCGGGCGCGGAAGATTTCGACCGCTCCTTCGAGGAGCTGGAGCTGGATTCGCTGGCCAGAATGGAGATCGCGAGCCGGGTCCAGGCCAGGTTCGGGATCGACATCGAGGAGGCGCTCACCCCGGACGAGACCCCGGCCGGGTTGCTCGCGCTGGTCAACGACCGGCTGCTCGCCGCGCGCGGAGGTGCCGCGTGATCGGGCACACCGAGAACGAGATCGAGATCGCCGCCCCGGTCGGCTTCGTCTGGACCAAGGTCAACGACGTCCGGGCCTGGCCCGGGCTGTTCACCGAGTACGCCGCCGTCGAGGTCTTGGAGGAAGCCGAAGACCGGGTCACGTTCCGGCTCACGATGCACCCGGACGAGCAGGGCCGGGTCTGGTCTTGGGTCTCCGAGCGCTGGTGGGACAGCGAACGGCGGACGGTGCGCGCACGGCGGATCGAGCCGGGGCCGTTCGAGTACATGAACATCGCCTGGACCTTCGAGGAGCTCGCGCCCGACCGCACCCGGATGCGCTGGGTGCAGGACTTCCGGATGCGGCCGGACGCGCCGGTGGACGACGCGGGGATGACGGCGCGGATCAACACCAACAGCGTCGTCCAGCTCGAAGTCATCCGGGAGCGGGTCGAGCGGATGCGGTGCGGTGTCGTCGGTTTCGGCGCCGTGCCGTCGAACCGGCGCCGCGGCGGTGACCTGCGCGCGATGGTGTCCCCGGCGACCGCCGGCACGACAGCGGGCTTCTGCGGCGCGGTGCGGCTGGCGCCCGGAGAGCGGGTGGCCGAGCACTACCACCCCTACTCCGAGGAGTACCTCTACCTCGCTTCCGGGCTGTTGCGGGTGGACCTGGACGGGGAACCGGCCGAGCTGCCCGCCGACCACGCGCTGCTGATCCCGCGCGGCGTCCGGCACCGGCTGGTGAACGTCGGGGAGACCGAGGCGCTGGCGGTGTTCTCGCTCGCCCCGCTGGCGCCGCGGCCGGAGCTCGGGCATGTGGACACCGAGGCGGCGGCGCCCGCCCGTGAGGCGGCCGTCGCGGGGCAGGTCCCGTGAGGCGCGCGGTGATCACCGGGATCGGGGTGGTCGCGCCGGGTGGCCCCGACCGGGAACGGTTCTGGACCCGGATCGTCGGCGGAAAGCCCGCGATCCGGCCCATCGGCTGTTTCGACGCGGCCGCCTACCGCTCGCGGGTCGCGGCCGAATGCGATTTCACTCCCGCCGACTACGGGCTCACCCCGAGGGAGGTGCGGCGGACCGATCGGTTCGTGCAGTTCGCGCTGGCCGCGGCGGACGAGGCGGTGGCCGACTCCGGGCTCGACTTCACGGTCTCGGATCCCGATCGGGCAGGCGTCTGCCTCGGCTCGGCGGTGGGCGCCACCATCCGGCTGGAGGACGAGTACGTGGTGGCGAGCGACCACGGCCGCGACTGGCTGGTCGACCACACACACTGCCTGCCGTTCCTTCATCAGGCGCTGGTCCCGAGCTCCGCGGCCGCGGAGCTCGCCGTCCGCTTCGGCGTGCACGGACCGGCGAGCGTGGTGTCCACCGGGTGCACGTCCGGCATCGACGCGCTGGGCCAGGCGTTCGCGTCGGTCCAGGACGGCTGGGCCGACGTGATGATCGCCGGCGCGTCGGACGCGCCGATCTCGCCGATCACGGTGGCCTGTTTCGACGCGATCCGGGCCACCAGCCCGCGTAACGACGAACCGGAGCTCGCTTCGCGGCCGTTCGACGCGAACCGGCAGGGCTTCGTGCTCGGGGAGGGTTCCGCGGTGCTGATCGTCGAGGAACTCGCGCACGCGCGGGCCCGCGGCGCCCGGATCTACTGTGAGGTCACCGGCTACGCCGCGCGCGCCAACGGCTTCCACATGACCGGCCTGCGGCCGGACGGCGCCGAGCTGGCCGAGGCGATCACCGACGCGCTGGGCCAGGCACGGCTCGGGCCCGACGAGCTCGGGTACATCAGCGCGCATGGCTCGGGAACCAAGCAGAACGACCGGCACGAGACCTCGGCCTACAAGAAGGCGCTGGGCGAGGCGGCGCGGAAGGTGCCGATCAGCTCCATCAAATCGGTGATCGGACATTCGCTCGGCGCGATCGGCTCGCTCGAAATGGCGGCCTGCGCGCTCGCGATCGAGCGCGGCGTGGTGCCGCCGACGGCCAACCTCACCGAGCCGGATCCGGAGTGCGATCTGGACTATGTCCCGGTGCACCCCCGGGAAACCGTTGTGCCGCACGCGCTTTCGGTCGGCAGCGGATTCGGCGGCTTTCAGTCGGCGATGGTGTTCTCGGCAGTACGGGAGGCGGCATGAGCGCCGTGATCACCGGTATCGGGGTCGTCGCGCCGACCGGTATCGGGGTGGCCGAGCATTGGAAAGCGAGCCTGGCCGGCGTGCACGCGCTCAGTGCCCTCCCGGAGTCCCCGATCCCGCTGGCGGGCCGGGTGCCCGGGTTCGAGGGCGCGGACCACGTCGACCCGCGGTTGCTGGTCCAGACGGACCGCTGGACCTGGTTCACGCTGGCCGCGAGCGACCTGGCCTTCTCGGACGCCCGGTTCGATCCCGCGGCCGTCGATCCGCTGCGGTTGTCGGTGGTCACGGCGAGCGGCTCCGGCGGAAACGCGTTCGGCCAGCGGGAGATCGAGGCGCTCTGGCGTGACGGGCCCCGCGCGGTCAGCGCCTACCAGTCCATCGGCTGGTTCTACGCCGCGGCGAGCGGCCAGTTGTCCATCAAACATCAGCTCAAGGGCCCGTGCGGGGTGGTCGTCGCCGACGCGGCGGGCGGGATCGACGCGGTCACGCAGAGCCTGCGGCTGCTGCGGGACAGCAGCGATCTCGTGCTGGTCGGTGCGGCGGAAGCACCGCTCTCGCCGTACGCGCTGGCCTGTCAGAGCGGGCGCACCGAGCTCAGCCGTGATGATGAGCCGCGGACCGCGTACCGGCCGTTCCACCCGGAAGCGTGCGGGTTCGTCCCGGGCGAGGGCGGGGCCATGCTGGTGCTCGAGTCTCCGGCGAGGGCGGCGGCCCGCGGTGCCGAGGCGTACGCGGAGATCGTGGCGACGGCGTCCACCCACGACGGGCATCATCCGGTGGATCCGCCGCCGGACAGCGCCCAGCTCGTGCGCGTCCTGAGACTGGCGGTGGGACGGGCCGGGCTGACACCGGCGGAGATCGACGTCGTGTTCGCCGACGGGCTGGGTGATCCGAGGTGGGACGCGCTGGAAGCCGAAGCGATCCGCACGGTGTTCGGCCGGGTCCCGGTGGCGGTGCCCAAGACGATGACCGGACGGCTGTGTTCGGGCGGGGCGGCGCTGGACATCGCCTGGGCCGCGCTCGCACTGGAGCACGCCGTCATCCCGCCTTCGGCGCATCTCGACGGCGCGGGCACGCGGCTCGGGCTGGACGTCGTCACCGAAGCCAGGGAACGACCACTGCGCACCGCGCTGGTGCTCGCCCGCGGCGCCGGCGGTTTCAACGCCGCGGCGGTGCTCCGCAGGCCGCCGGAAGGGAAGAGCTGATGTCTGCCAGTCCACTTCGGACAGTGTCCGCGACGGAGGCGCCGTCCGCCGGCGCGACCGTCTGGCTCACCGGCCTGCCGAGCGCGGGCAAGACCACGCTCGCCCATGCCGTGACCGGCAGGCTGCCCGGCCCGGCGGAAGTGCTCGACGGCGACGAGCTCAGGGCGGTGCTGAGCCCCGAGCTCGGGCACTCCCGGGCCGACCGCGCGCTGAACGTGAGCCGGATCGGCTACCTGGCAAGGCTTCTCGCCCGGAACGGGATCACCGCGGTCGTCGCGGTGGTGTCGCCGTTCGCCGACGCGAGGCTGAAGGTCCGCGCCGAGCACGCGGCCGAAGGCGTTCCGTTCGTCGAGGTGCATGTCGCCACGCCGTTGAGGATCTGCCGGGAACGGGACGTGAAGGGTCTCTACGAGCGGTGGCGCACGGGTGAGGTGCGTGAGCTGACCGGGGTGGACAGCCCGTACGAGCCACCGGAGGATCCGGAGCTGTGGCTCGACACCACCGGCCGGTCGTTGTCGTCCTGCGCCGGAGAGGTGTGCGCGGCCTTGGCGGACCGGGTGCGCCGATGAACCGGCCCGCGTCCGCCATCGGCGCGGCCACCACCCGGCTGGCCGCGCTCGTGGACGAGAGCGTGCACATCATCCGCGAGGTGGCGGGCCAGTTCCGACGGCAGGCATTGCTGTTCTCCGGTGGCAAGGACTCGATGGTCCTGCTCGATCTCACCCGGCGCGCGTTCCGGCCGTGCGCCTTGCCGTTCCCGCTGCTGCACGTCGACACCGGTACGAACTTCGGCGAGGTGCTCGAATTCCGGGACCGGGTGGCGGCCGCCTACGGCGCCGAGCTGATCGTGGCGTCCGTCCAGCGCAGCATCGAATCCGGCCGGGCCAAGGAGAAACCCGGTGGCACGCGCAACCGCCTCCAGTCGGTGACCTTGCGCGACGCCATCACGGAAAACGGTTTCGACGCGTTGCTCGCCGGCGCGCGGCGGGACGAGGAGAAAGCACGCGCGAAGGAGCGCGTGTTCTCCATCCGTGACGAGTTCGCGCGCTGGGATCCACGGCGGCAGCGGCCCGAACTGTGGGAGATCTACAACGGCAGATTGCGCCGGGGTGAGCACGCGCGCGTGTTCCCGCTGTCCAACTGGACCGAGGCCGATATCTGGACCTATGTCGCCGAGTACGGCATCGACCTGCCGGAGTTGTACTTCGCGCGGGAACGCCTGGTCGTCGAACGGAGCGGGCGCTGGGTCGCGGTCACCGAACACACCCCGGCCGCGCCGGGCGAGCGCGCGATCCGGCTGCCGGTGCGCTACCGGACCGTCGGCGACGCCACCTGCACGGCCGCCGTCCGGTCGACGGCGGGCTCGCCGGCCGAGGTACTGCGCGAAACGCTCGAGGCGACGGTCAGCGAGCGGGCGGCGACGCGACTCGACGATCGCGACGGCGACTTCGCCATGGAGGATCGCAAACGGGAGGGATACTTCTGATGGGGGAACCGGTGACACCCGCGTCGCTGCGCGTCGCGACCGCGGGGTCGGTGGACGACGGGAAGTCGACCTTGGTCGGCAGGCTGCTCCAGGAGACCCGGTCGCTGACAGCCGATCAGCTGGCGGGCGCCCGGCGGCCCGGGACGGGCGAGACCGAACTCGCGCTGGTGGTGGACGGGCTGCGCGCGGAGCGGGAACAGGGCATCACGATCGACGTCGCCTATCGCTACTTTTCCACGCCGAGAAGGTCTTTCGTCCTCGCCGACACACCGGGGCACCGGCAGTACACGCGCAACATGGTCACCGGCGCGAGCACCGCGGACGTCGTGGTGGTGCTCGTCGACGCGGCCAAGGGAATGACCGGGCAAACGCGCAGGCATCTCGGGGTGACCGGCCTGCTGCGGGTACCGCGGCTAGTGGTCGCGATCGGGAAGATGGACCTCGTCGGCTACTCCGAATCGGCGTTCGACGAGGTGGCGCGCGACTTCGGCGAGTTCGCGGCCACGGTGGACCTCCCGCCGTTCCGGCTGATCCCGCTGGCGGCGTTGCACGGTGACAACGTCACCACGCGCTCACGGCGGATGCCTTGGTACGAGGGGCCTTCACTGCTCGAATATCTGGAGACCGTGCGGATCGGCGCGCCGCCGTCACGAGGGTTGCGGCTGCCCGTGCAGTATGTCCTGCGCGGGCCGGACGGCCGCCGCCGGGTGACGGGCCGGGTCGCCGGTGGCACGGTCAGGCTCGGCGACGTGGTCACCGTGCTGCCGTCGCGGGAGAAGACGTCCGTCACCGGCCTGGCCGGGCCGGACGGCGCGCTGGACGAAGCGGGTGCGGGCCGCTCGGTGTCCGTCTCGCTGGCCGACGAGCTCGACGTCGGCAGGGGCGGCCTGGTGGTGACGAACCCGCCACCGGGTCGCCGCACCGTGCGCTTGACCGTGTGCTGGCTCGCCGAAAGCCCGCTGCGGGCCGGGGACCGGATTTCGGTACGGCACGGCACGGCCGAGATACCGGCCACGGTGCTGGGCGTGCCAGCCAAGCTGGAGATCGACGGCCCGGGGACGGGGCCCGCGACACCGGACGGCGAGCTGACGCTCAACGACCTCGGGACGGTGACCGTCGCGCTCGCCGAGCCGCTGTGGGCGGATCCGTACCGGGACTGCCGCGCGAACGGCGCGGTACTGCTGCTGGATCCGCACGACGGCGACACGCTCGGCGCGGGCATGGTCCAGGACATCGACGAGGGGGAAGCATGACCACGAGGACTTTGATCGTCGCCAGGCTGGAGCCCGGCTCCGCCCCGGACGTGGCAAGGCTGTTCGGCGCGTCCGATCGGACCGAGCTGCCGAGAGTGCTCGGCGTCCGGAGCAGGCGGCTGTACAGCTACCACGATCTCTATTTCCACCAGGTCGAATTCGACGGCGACGCGGGTGAGGCACTGAGGCTCGCGCAGGGGCGCCCCGACTTCACCGCGCTTTCGGCCGAGCTGGCCCGGTTCGTGCGCCCCTACGACCCGGTGACCTGGCGCGGCCCGGCGGACGCGGTCGCCGGGGAGTTCTACAACTGGTACCGGCCATGACACTGCAAGCGACCCGCTCGGCGCGGGAGGTCGAAACCAGGCGGTGGATCCGGTGCGTCCACTGTGGAGTGACGCAGTACCTGCCCAAACTGGTGCGCGCCCAGCAGGTGTGCCCCGACTGCGGCGGTTACGGGAGGCTCGACGGGCCGGAACGGCTCGCGCGGCTGCTCGACCCGGATTCGTACTCGCCGTTGCCCCGGCGTATCCGTTCCGCGGACCCGTTGGGGTTCACCGATGTGCGGCCCTACGCCGAACGGCTGGCGAAGGCCCGCGGCCGGACCGGCCTCGACGACGTCGTGCTCGCCGGCACCGGCACCGTACGTGACGTGCCCGTGGTCATCGCGGTGCTCGACTTCCGGTTCCTGGGCGGCAGCATGGGTTCGGCCGCCGGTGAGGCGGTGACCGTGGCGGCCGAGACGGCATTGGCCACCGGCAGGCCGCTGGTGCTGGTGGTGGCCTCCGGCGGCGCGCGGATGCAGGAGGGCTGTCTCTCGCTGATGCAGATGGCCAAGACCGGACAGGCGCTGGCGGATCTGCGCCGGGCCGGCGTCGGGTCGGTCTGCGTGCTCACCGACCCGACCTTCGGCGGGGTCACCGCCTCCTTCGCGACACTGGGGGACGTGCTGATCGCGGAGCGCGGCAGCCTGATCGGCTTCGCCGGGCCGAGAGTGATCGAGGCGGCCACCCGCAGCGCGCTGCCCGCGGGGTTCCAGACCGCGGAGTACCTGTACCAGCGGGGAATGCTCGATCTGGTCGAGACCCGTGAAGGTCTCCGGCCACTGCTCGGCCGGGTGCTCACCCTGATGACCGAGGGAAAGCCGCCGCACGCGGAAGAGACGGGGCCGCCGGACCCGGTCCGGGAACGGCCCGCCGCCGAGACGCTCAAGCTGGCGCGGGAAATCACCCGGCCGACCACAGTGGACTACATCGGCCTGTTGTGCGACGACTTCGTCGAACTGCACGGAGACCGCTGCGGCGGTGACGATCCGGCGATCGTGGCCGGGCTCGCCTCGCTGCGTGGCGTCCGGGTGATGGTGATCGGCCATCAGCGCGGGCACACCACGGCGGAATTGCTGGAGCGCAATTTCGGCATGGCCAATCCCGGCGGCTATCGCAAGGCGTTGCGGCTCATGAAGCTCGCCGAGCGACTGAGACTGCCGGTGGTGACCTTCGTGGACACCCAGGGCGCCGCACCGGGGATCGAGGCGGAACAAGGCGGACAGGCGTGGGCGATCGCCGAGGCCATCGCCGGGATGTCCGAGCTGACCGTGCCGGTGGTCGCCACGGTCACCGGTGAGGGCGGCAGCGGAGGCGCACTCGCCGTCGCGGTCGCGAACACCGTGCTGATGCTGGAGAACGCCTGCTATTCGGTGATCAGCCCGGAAAGCTGCTCGACGATCCTCTACGGCTCCCCGTCGCACGCCGCGACGATGGCTGACCGGCTGCGGATCACCGCACCCGAGTTGCTGCGGCTGGGTGTCATCGACGCCATCGTGCCGGAACCGGAGGGCGGAGCGCAGGCGGCGCCCCGGGAAGCGGCCGAAGCCGTCGGCACCGCGATTCTGGGCGCGCTGGCCGAATTCACCACGTTCGGGCCGGAGGAGCTGCGTGCGCACCGGCACGCGCGGTTCCGGCGGATGGGGGAGGTGGCCGATGCCGGATGAACTCCGCGCGCTGCGTGAAGAGACGATCGCGTTGCTCAAGGAGCTGCCGGGCGTCCCGTCTTGCCTGACCGTGCGGGCGGGCGACTGCTCGGTCGAGGTGGCCTTTCCCGACGGCGCGCCGCGGCCGGCCCCCTCGGTGGAGAAGGATCCCACGCCCGACGACGAGCTCCTCGCGATCACCGCACCGCTGGTCGGCACCTATTACGCGGCGCCCGCGCCGGGGAGCGAACCGTTCGTGAAAGTCGGCGATCACGTGGAGCCCGGCCAGAACGTCGCGATCGTCGAGGCGATGAAGCTGATGAACCATGTGACGGCCGAATGGCCCGGCGAGGTGGTCGAGGTCCCGGTCGGCGACGGGGAACCGGTCGAATTCGGTCAGCCGCTGGTGCTCATCCGGCCGTCGCCGGGCTGAAAGGGGGAGTGGCCTGTGTTCGAGAAGATCCTGATCGCCAACCGCGGCGAGATCGCGCTCCGCGTCGCGCGGACCTGCCGGGAAATGGGCATCGGTTCCGTCGCGGTGTATTCGACCGCGGACCGCGACGGTGCCGTCGCCGGTTACGCCGACGAAGCCGTCCACATCGGACCGCCCGCCGCGCAACGCAGTTATCTGAACATCCCCAACATCATCGAGGCGGCGTTGCGCTGCGGCGCCGACGCGATCCACCCTGGTTACGGCTTTCTCTCGGAGGACCCGGACTTCGCGCGGATCTGCGCGGACAACGGCATCACCTTCATCGGCCCGGCGCCGGAGGTGATGGAACAGGTGGCGGACAAGGCGATCGTGCGGCGGCTGATGGCCGAGGCCGGGCTGCCGGTGCTGCCGGGCAGCGACGGACGGGTCCCGTCACTGGCCGAAGCGGAGGAGATCGCGGCCGCCATCGGTTACCCGGTCGTGGTGAAGGCCGCCGCGGGCGGCGGTGGCCGCGGCATCGGGGTCGCCGCCGACCCCGCCGCGCTGCGCGCGACGTTCGCGGAGGTCACCGCGCTGGGCAGCGCGCTCTTCGGCGACGGGAGCGTCTATCTGGAGCGGCTCGTCACCGACGCGAGACACGTCGAGGTCCAGGTGCTGTGCGGTCCGGACGGCGCGGTGCACCTGGGCGAACGGGACTGTTCTTTGCAGCGGCGCAAGCAGAAGCTGATCGAGGAGTCCCCGGCGCCGAACCTGCCGCCGGGGCTGCGCGAGCGCCTCGGCGAGTTCGCGCTGCGGGGAGTCCGCAGTCTCGGCTACACCGGCGCGGGCACCGTCGAATTCCTCGTCGACGCCGGCGGCGAGCCGACCTTCATGGAGATCAACGCACGGATCCAGGTCGAGCATCCGGTCACCGAGATGGTCACCGGCGTCGACCTGATCCGCGCCCAGATCCGGGTGGCCGCGGGTGAGCCGCTCGGGCTGACGCAGTCCGACATCCGGCCCACCGGCGCGGCGATCGAGTGCCGGGTCAACGCGGAGGACCCGGACAACGGGTTCCGCCCCGCACCCGGTGCGCTGGAGTCGTTCCGGCCGCCGTCGGGCCCCTGGACAAGAGTGGACTCCGGATTCGAAGAGGGTGACCTGGTCCCGTCCTTCTACGACTCCTTGCTCGCCAAGGTGATCGTCTGGGCTCCTAGCCGCGAAGAGGCCATCGCTCGCTGTGAGCGGGCACTCGGCGAATTCGCCGTTTCCGGCCCCGGCGTCGCGACGACCCTGCCGTTCACCCGTCGGCTGCTGGCCGACCCGGCCTTCCTCGCCGGCGAGCACACCACCACGCTGATCGAAAACCTGTGAGGAGCTCATTTCCAGTTGGAACGCCCGTTTTGGGAACTTTGCGTGGTTTCGCGAAGGAGTCGTGAGTGGCGTTTCGGGTTATTGAGGGGTAAGGCAAAGGTGTCTTGCTGGAGGTGATGTCCGTGAAGGCCTCCTTGAGGGACCCTGGGTCCC